>JBDGQF010000254.1:0-6171 GCA_042219255.1 Halobacterium sp.
GACTCAGCGACACCCACGACAGACGAACCGTCGTCCGCTGCGCCCGAGAGCGGCGTCCAGCGGACGGACTGGCAGCACCTCGCGGACGCCGACCCCATCGAGGTGCGCGACCCGCTCGCGGAACTGCTCGGCGTCGTCCCGGACGGCGAACCGCTCGCCGTCTCCTTCGCGGACGTCGTGTTGAAGGCCGGACACGCCTGTCCCGCCGTCGCCGGCGCGTACCGCGCCACCCAGTTGGCGCTCGACGAACTGTACACCGAGGGCACGCCCGTCCGCTCGCGCATCGCGGTGGTCGTCGGCGGCGACCCGAGCGACCCCGGACTCGGGCCGATGGCGAACGTCGTCAGCCACGTCACGGGCGCCGACCGTGAGACGGGGTTCGCCGGGTTCGGCGGCTACGGCGGCCGCGACGACCTGCTCTCGTTCGGCGAGGTAGACGGCCCCGGCAGGTCGTTCGAGTTCTCGCGCACCGACACCGGAGAGTCCGTGTGCGTGTCGTTCGCTCCGGACGCCGTCGGCGTCGCGCCACCGGACGACGACGGCGGCGGCGTCACCGACTTGATTCCCCAGTTGGTCGCCGGCGAAGCGACGCCCGAGCAGCGCGAGCAGTTCCACGACCAGTGGCACAGCCGCGTCCAGCGCGTCCTCGACGCGGAACCCGGGCCGGACAGCCCCTTCACGCTCACCACGGAGTAGTTAGTGAAATGTCAATAAAGCGTGACTGGCGGCGTCTGGACGCGGTTTCGGCGACTATCAATAGTTAAGTCCGTCTCGCGAGTGGCCCCTGTATGAGCAACTGGCGGGCCTCGGTCCCGGCCGCAGTCGTCGCCGGCCTCGGCGTCGGCCTCCTCGCCGTCTCCGCCGCCCACCACAGCGCGGAAATCGGCGCAATCGACCACACGCAGGGGCCGCTGTCAGCGTTCATCGTCGACACAGTCCCAGCGCTCGCCGTCGTCGCCGCCGGGTGGGTGCTCTCCCGCACCGACTTCAGCGTCCGGAACAAGTGGCGGGTCGCCGGGTGGACGGTCGGCGGGAGCGCGCTGTTCGCCGCCGTCACGCTCACGACCGTCGTCATCCGCGAGTTCGAGGGCCGGTCGGTCGCCGAACCCCAGTTCCCGCTGCTCGTCTCCGGCGGCATCGGCGCGCTCGCCGCGTTCGTCGCCGGCTACTTCGAAGTGGTCGCGCGCCGGGACGCCGACCACGCCGAACGCACCAGTCACGCGTTCTCGTTCGTGAACGACGTCCTCCGGCACGACATCCGGAACAGCCTCGGCGTCGTCCGCGGGAACGCCGAACTCATCGCCACCGAGACCGACCGGGAGTCCGTCGCCGAGCGCGCCGGCACCATCCGCGAGCAGGCCGACGAAGCGCTCGGCCGCATCGAGGACGCCGGCACCATCGCCGACACGATATCCGGCGACGCCCCCCTGGAAGCCGTCGACCTCGCGCCAATCGCGGCGACGGCCGCCGAGCGCGCCGCCGACGCCTACGACGTCACGGTCACCACGGACGTCCCGGAGACTGCGCGCGTCCGCGCGAACGACGCCGTGCGGTCGGTCGTCGACAACGTCGTGGAGAACGCCGCCGAACACAACGACGCCGACGACCCGCGCGTCACCGTCAGGGTCGAGCGCGTCGGCGACGTGGTGCGCCTGGAAGTCCGGGACAACGGCCCGGGCGTGCCGCCGTCCGTCCTCGAGGACGTCGAGGAGGGCGGCCTCGACCTCGCTGCCACCCTCGTCGAGCACTACGACGGCACCATCTCGGTGGCCGAGAACCAGCCACGGGGCTCCGTGTTCACGGTGGTCTTGCCCGCCGCGGACGCCGACTGACCTCGCCCTGACGCGTTCACTGCCCGGGCGGGTCTGGTCGCGGCCGCCGGCCCGAATCGGCGAGTACGCTTAACTGCGTGCTGTCGGCAGTAGCCAACGATGGGCGTCTCAACTCAGCGCACCGGTCGCCGCCAACTCCTCGCCGGCGCCGCCGTCGTCCTCCTCGGACTCTGCCTGTTCGCCGTCCCCGCGTACGACGTCTACGACGACACCACGGACCTCGAGTGGAGTCTCCTCGCGACGCTCGCGGAGAACGCCACGCTGTTCGCGTCCGCCGGCGCCGTCACCGCCGGCGGCGTCTGGCTCACGCGCCCGGACTGGGACGCCGAGGGCGCGACGACAGTCGCCACCGCGACCGTCCTCGGCACCGCGGTCACGGCGGCCGTGTTCGCGTGGATTGTGGTCGTCCAGGAGTGGGCGATGCACGCCCTCAAACCGTACGTCATCGCGATGGACGCCGTCCTCGTCGGCGCGCTCGCGTCGTTCGCCGTCGGCGTCTACCGCGCGCGCTCCGCGCGCCGGCGCCGCGCCCTCCAGACCGAACGCAACCGCCTCGCCGGCCTCTTCGAGAACACCGGCGACGCCGTCGCCACGCTCGAACTCGGCGAAGCCGGCGGCGTCGACGCCGCCGCCACCAACGACTACTTCGATGACACGTTCGAGAGCGTCCAGCGCGTCCTGGACGCCGCCGCGGCCGCCGCCGACACCACGCCGGAAGCGCTGCTCGACGCCGACCGGGCTGACGGCACGACGGAACTCGAACTCGCGTACGGCGACGGCGACGACGCGCGCGACTTCCTCGTCCGGTTCGTGCCCTACGACACGGCCGGCGGCCGCACGTACCTCGCCGTCCTCGCGACCGACATCACCGAACAGAAACAGCTAGCGCGCGAGCGCGACGCCGCCGAACGACTCGAACTCCTCCACGAGTTCGCGTCCGACCTCGAACGCGCGGCCAGTCGCAAGGAAGCCTGCGAACTCGTCGTCGACGCCATCGACGAAGTCCTCGCCCCCGAGTCCGTGCGCGCCGTCATCGACGACGAGACTGTCGCCGAACGACACTCCGGCACCACGGCGGACGGCGTCGACGCCGCGAGTCCGGACGAGACTGCGGCCGTCGGCGACCGCGGCCGCATCGACGTCCACGGCGACGTCGCCGCCCGCGAATCGGAGACCATCGCGTTGCTCGCCACGCACCTCGACCGCGCGCTCGAACGCCTCGACCGCGAGCGCGAACTCGCCGACGAGCGCGAGGAACTGGACTTCATCAACCGCACGCTCCGCCACAACCTCCTCAACGACATCCAGGTCGTGCGCGCGCGCCTGGAGACCCTGGAAGCCGAGGGTGAGACGCTCGACGACCACCGCGACGTCCTCGTCGACGCCCTCGACCGCATGGCCGACTTCGTGCAGACGATGCGGTCGTACACGAAGACGCTCGTCGAGGACGACGACCACGTCCTCGGCCCCGTCGACCTCCGCACGGTCTTGTCCGACGTCACGCAGAGCGTCCGCGACACGCACGGCGACGCCGAAGTCACCGTCGGCGACATCCCGGACGTCGCCGTGCTCGCGGACGAACTCCTCGACCCCGTCTTCGACAACATCCTGAAGAACGCCGTCGAACACAACGACAAGGAGACGCCGCGCGTCCACGTCGACGCCGAACGGCACGGCGACTGGGTGACAGTTCGCGTCGCCGACAACGGCCCGGGCGTCCCGGACTCGCGCAAAGAGACGGTCTTCGAGCGCGGCGAACGCGGCGACCACAGTCCCGGCAGCGGGTTCGGGTTGTTCCTCGTCGGGAACGTCCTCGAGTCCTACGGTGGCGGCGTCGAACTCCTCGACAACGAACCGACCGGCACTGTCGTCCGCGTCACCCTCCCCGTCGCTGGCGACTGACCGCCGGTAGCCGTTACGGACGGAGAACCGAGGTCACGTCCGCGCGTCCTCGACGACCTGCAGCAACTCCGTCATCTGGTTTTCGTCGTACTGCTGGAGGTCTGCCTCCGCGGCCTCCCGGACGCGCTCTAACTCCGACTGGAGGCGCTGGAAGCGCTCGTCGTCGGCCAGTTCCGCCTGCTCGTACTGGCACTCCAGCTTCGCGACCTTCGAACTGAGCGCGTACAGCGCCTGTAACGCCTGACTGTAGTCCGAGCGCCGGAGCAACTCCTCGGTCGCGTCCAGGACTTCCTGGCGGTCGACCGGCTTCTCCAGGTACATGTCGTAGTCCAGGTCGACGACGTCCAGGTCTGGTTCCAGCGCCGTCAACATCGCCACGCGCGCGTCGCCGTCCCGGCGGCGGATGCGCTGCAGCGTCTCGTCACCGGAGAGCTTCGGCATCCGGCGGTCGAGCAACACGACGTCGACGTGCGGGCCGTACTTCCGGAGCGCTTCTTCGCCGTCCGTCGCGACCACGGCGTCCCACCGCTGGTCTATCCACGTGCCGACCGACTCCGCGAACTGCTCCTCGTCGTCCACGACGAGCACCGTGCCGTCGTTCGGCCGGTCGCGGGGCTGGTCGACGGCCGTCCCGCCGCCGTCAGCCCTGACCGGCCGCCGCGGCGAGGAGCCCTCAGTGTGCATACCGTACTAGACCGGCGTAGTCCGTAAAACTGGATTGGCCGTTCGCTGACACCGCCGTGGCGTCGCTACGCCGCGTCCTCGACGCCGAACTCCTCGCGCAACAGTTCGACGGCCTCCCGGACGCCCGCCGCCGACGCCAGGTAGCCGGCGCCGACGCTGGACTTCACGGCGTTCGCCGCCGACCCAGTGAACACGGTCGGCCCGACCTGTGCGACCGCGCCGTCGCCGACGCTCACCAGCCATCCGGGCGAGTCGAACGTGTAGCGGTCGAGGCGCGGCCGGAACCCGTCCTCGCGCTCGCGGGCGTCCGCGACCAGTTTCTCGACGTTCCGCGCGGCGACTTTCGCCTCCCGGACGGCGGCCTGCGCGGACGCCGGCACCGCCGTCCCCTCGGCGTCCACGACGCGCGCGGCGTCGCCGAGCGCGACCACGCTGTCGTCGACGGTGAAGTTCGCGCGCACGTCCACGCGCTCGCCGCCGAGCGCGTCAGGCCCGCGGATGCCGCCCGTCCACACGAACACGTCGTAGGGAACGGTGTCGTCCGCCGTCTCGACGACCGACTCGGTGGCGCGCTCGACGGTGACGCCCGTCCTCACGTCGACGCCCTCGCGGTCGAGTTCGCCGCGCACCGCGTCCTGGAACTGGGCCGGGAACGACGGCGCGACGTCGGGTTCCTGCTCCAGCAGGACGACGTCGACGGGCGCGTCCTCCTCGCGCGCGAACGCCGCGAGTTCGCCCGCTGTCTGGACGCCGGAGAGGCCCGCGCCGCCCACTACTGCTGTCCCGCCGCCCGCAGCGATTGCGTCCTCGAACTGCGCGCGGATGCGGGCGGCGTCCTCCAGACGCTTCAGCGGGAGGCCGTGCTCCTCGACTCCTGGCAGGCCGTAGTACTCGGTCTCCGCGCCGAGACAGACCGCGAGGACGTCGTACTCCATCGTCGACCCGTCCGCGAACGCGACGCGGTCGGCGTCCCGGTCGACGGACTCCACGGTCGCGACCTCGACGCGCGCACGGTCGAGCACGTCAGCGAGCGGCACCTCGATGTCGTCGGCGTACGACGGCCGCCGTATCGCCCGGTGGAGTTCGTGCTGGACGAGGTGCTGGCCGTCCTCGTCCACCACCACGAGGTCGACGTCCGCCGGCAGGCGGTCTTCCAGTCGGTCAGTCAGCACGATACCCGCGTAGCCGCCGCCGAGCACCACCACGCGCATGCCAGCCACTTCGGCGGACAGCCCCAAAACGGTGTCCGCTCCAGCGACCGGTGCTCAGAACAGTGCGTCGCTCTCGTCGAGAACCCGCGCCGGCCCGCCGACCTCCCAGACGTCCGTCTCGACGCCGCAGTCCGCGATTTCGGCCTCCACCTCGTCGGCGTGCTCGGCGTCCGTGTTCACGTAGACGGTCGCGCCCGTGTCCGTCGAGAAGTACACCGGCAGGCCGTCCTCGCGCAGCGACCGCACGCGATTGAAGATTTCCAGCGTGTCCGGCTTCCAGTACACCCACCCGGAGGGCCCGGTCATCGTCGTCGCCGCCAGCGACAGCGAGTCGTGTTCGGCCGTCTCGAACACGCGCTCGAAGTCGCCGTCGCGGAGCGCGTCACGCGCCTCCGCCAGTTGCGCGTGGATGTGGGAGAGGCGCGCCTCGAACATGTGGCTGTCCGCTGCCTCGCTGTGCGCGTGCCCCGTCTCCTTGTACGACGGCACCTTCCCGATGACGATGCGGACGTCCTCCGCGAACTCCTCGAGGACGTCCAGGC
>JBDGQF010000054.1:0-1873 GCA_042219255.1 Halobacterium sp.
GTGCTGGACGCGGCGAAGACGGGCGTCGCGGGCCTGCTCGGCCTGTTGTCCTGCGTGAGTTGCACGTGGCCGGTGGCGGCGACCCTGTTCACGGGCGCGTTCGGCGGCGCGTCCGCCGTCGCCGCGGCCGCGCAGAACGAACCGTACGCCGTCTCCACCGTCGTGTTCGTCTCGTCGGTGCTGTTGCTGGTGTGGCGGCCGACCCAGTAGGCGCGTTCCGCAGTCCTTTACCTCGCGGCCGTCCGAGTCCACGGCATGCAACCCGTAGTCGTCGCCGACGGCGTCCGGAAGGCGTACGGCGACACCGCGGCCGTCGACGGCGTGTCGCTGTCCGTGGGGGCGGGCGAGGTGTTCGCGCTCGTCGGCCCGAACGGCGCCGGGAAGACGACGCTCGTCCGGTGCCTGACGGGGACGACGGCTCCGGACGCCGGCACCGTGGAACTGCTCGGCGAACCGCCGGGCGAGGCCAGCGAGCAGCGCGTCGGTCTGCTCCCCCAGGACTTCCTGCCGCCAGACCGCCTCACGGCGGCCGAACTCGTCGAGTACTACGCCGGCCTCTACGAGGACGCTCGCGACCCCGAGGGCGTGCTTCGCGAGGTCGGTCTCGACCCCGGGACGGGGACGTGGTACGGCGACCTCTCCGGCGGCGAGCAGCGGCGCGCGTGCGTCGCCGCCGCGCTCGTGAACGACCCGGACGTGCTGTTCCTCGACGAACCGACGACAGCGGTCGACCCGGCGGGCCGGCGCGCGCTCTGGCGCGTGTTCGAACGGCTGGCGGACGCCGGCACCACTATCGTCCTGACGACCCACGACATGGCGGAGGCCGAACGGCTCGCCGACCGCGTCGCGCTGCTGGTCGACGGGTCGGTCGCCGCGACCGGGACGCCCCAGGAGCTAATCGCCGACTACGGCGGGCCGACGCGACTCGTCGTGGAACTGGCGGGCGCGCTCGACGCCGGCGAGGAGATGGACGTGGCCGGGTTCGACCCCGAGGTGACCGGC
This sequence comes from Halobacterium sp., assembly GCA_042219255.1. Classification (GTDB taxonomy): domain Archaea; phylum Halobacteriota; class Halobacteria; order Halobacteriales; family Halobacteriaceae; genus Halobacterium. The sequence goes on from JBDGQF010000054.1 coordinate 1,003, forward strand.
GAGGGCGTCGTGTTCGCGGACGTGGCGCCCGAAGACATCGACGACGTGGTCGCCGCGCTGAACGACGCCGGCGTCGACTTCGAGGCGCTGTCGTGGCGCGAACCCACGCTGGAGGACGCCTACCTCGAACTCGCCGGCGACGCGGAAGGCGTCGCGGCGGACGACGCAGTGGGCGCCGCGGAGGTGGGGCGATGAGCCGCGCCGGCCGGATTCGCGCGGAGGCGACCGCGACCTACCGGACGTTCCTGCGGCGGCGCACGGCGGTGTTCTTCACGTTCTTCTTTCCCGTGTTGCTCATCGCCATCTTCGCCGGCCTCGTGAACACGACGACCGGTGAGGGCGGCCTGTTCACGGAGCCGACGAGCTACTACGTGCCGGCGTACCTCGCGGTGGTCGTGCTGTTCACGCCGCTGTCCCGCATCGGCAGCACCGTCGCGCGGTTCCGGGACGGCAACCGGTTCGAGAAGCTGTCGACGACGCCGCTGACGCGCGCGGAGTGGCTGGCGGCGCACACGCTCGTGAACGTCGCGCTCATCGCCGCGGCGAGCGCCGTGCTGCTCGTCGCGCTCGTGCTCACCGGCGCGTCGTTCGCGCTGTCGCCGTGGCTGGTCGTGCTCGTGCCCGCGGCGTCCGTGGTGTTCTGCGGTATCGGCGCGGTCATCGGGAGCCTCGCGGACGGCCAGGACGGCGCCATCGCGACGAGCAACGGCGTCGCGCTCCCCCTGTTGTTCCTCTCGGAGACGTTCGTCCAGCCGGCGCTGTTCCCGGCGTGGTTCCGGCCGGTCGTCGACCTGTCGCCGCTGGTCTACTTCTCGCGCGGCGTGCGCGCGGCGACGACGCCGGGCGGCGACGTCGTGACGAACACGGCGGT
>JBDGQF010000054.1:1973-6144 GCA_042219255.1 Halobacterium sp.
GCGCGGTAGGCGACTGCGGCGACCACGGCGGCAGTGAGAAAGACGGCTGTCGCGCCCGCCGTCGCGACGAGGCCGAGGAAGACGAGGCCGTCGAGCGCCCTGCCGAGGGAGAGTGACGCGTGCAGGCCGCCGAACGCGACGGCGAGCGTGCCGCTGAGGGCGGCCGACCTGCTCGTCGCGGTGCGGACCTGTGCGGCCTGCACCGCCGTCGCGCCGAACGGGAGCGCGCCCGCGTCGCCTGCGGCGGCGTCGGCGCCGTCGCCGCTGACGAACGTCGTGTTCCAGCAGCGCTCGCAGGGCGGTTCCGGCGTCGGCTGGCGCGCGCCGCACTCCTTGCAGCGCCACACCCGTTCGTCATCGCCCGTCTCTTCGGCCGTACCCATCGCTATTACGTGTGCACACTGGGGATTTGAATCTATCCGAGTCGGCAGACGGCTACCGGGGCACCCACGAGTAGACGTGGTTGAGCATCCAGTACGTGACGACGCCGAGGAAGAGGGACAGCGACCACGCGGCGACGGCGATGCGGCCGACCCGCGGGTGGGCGGTGTCGTGTAGTTCGCTTGGGTCGTGCGTGAGGCCGAGCACGACGGCGTGCAGGACGAACGGGACGGCGACGACGGAGAGCACGATGTGGACGGCGAGCATCGCGAGGTAGAGCGGTCTGACGACGCCGGCGTACGCCGCGAGGAACTGGCCTCCCTCGATGACGATGGACTTCTCGAATCCGCCGCCGACCTTCCAGAGGTACAGCACGAGGAACGCGAGGATGAGCGCGAAGGCGGTGAGCATCGCGGCGCGGTGTTTGCGGACGTCGCCGCGCTTGATGAACGCGGTGCCGGCGAGCAGCGCGGTGAGCGCGAGCGTGTTGACGACGGCGATGGCGTCCGAGAACAACAGCACGGTGTCCCGTGAGAGGTCGGGGACGATGGGGAGGACGCCCGCGAACGCGGCGGCGACGAGCGCGTACCCCACTGCGGAGAGCGCGACGGTGACCCGGCGCGGGTTCGTCCGTGCGTAGTCGGCGACGTCGGCGGTGGCCATATCGGGTCGTTCGGGGGCGGTGGACAACCCGCTTTCGCTTCCAAGGCCTGTCGCCGGGAGCGCACCCTTGCTTCAACCGCGGTTGGTGTAACCCAACCGAACTATAATAGAAGTCCGTTAGAGTGAAACCCGATAACGGCAAATCTCCGGGCATGAGTCAGGAATCCCAGCGGAACATCCGGTGTCTCGTGGCCAAGGTCGGTCTCGACGGCCACGACCGGGGCGCGCACGTCATCACGCGCGCGTTCCGCGACGCGGGCTTCGAGGTCATCTACTCGGGCCTCCACAAGGCGCCCGAGGAAATCGTGCAGGCGGCCGTCCAAGAGGACGTCGACGTCCTCGGCATCTCCATTCTCTCCGGCGCGCACAACGCGCTCGTCCCGAAAATCGTCGCGGGCCTCGAAGAGTACGGCGCGTTCGAGGACACCCTCATCATCGTCGGCGGCATCATCCCCGAGGAAGACCGCCCCGGCCTCAAGGAGGACGGCGTGGACGCCATCTTCGGCCCCGGGACGCCGATGGAGGAGACCATCGAGTACATCCGCGAGAACGTGAAGCGCCGTGACTGAGATGGCGACCCAGGACGCCCCCGACCTCGTCGACGACCTGCTCGCCGGCCGGCACCGCGCGCTCGCGCGCACCATCACGAAAATCGAGAACCGCGCGGACGACTACCGCGACCTCGTCGCCGCGCTCTACCCCCACACCGGCGGCGCGGACGTCATCGGCATCACTGGCAGCCCTGGCTCCGGGAAGTCGACGCTCGTGGACAAGATGGCGAAGACGTACCGCGACGCCGGCCACGAGGTCGGCGTCATCGCCGTCGACCCGTCGTCGCCGTTCACGGGCGGCGCCGTCCTCGGCGACCGCATCCGGATGGCCTCCACGTCGACGGACATGGACGTGTTCTTCCGGTCGATGTCCGCGCGCGGCAGCCTCGGCGGCCTCTCCACCGCGACCGCGGACGCCGTGAAGGCCCTGGACGCGTTCGGGAAGGACAAAATCATCATCGAGACGGTGGGCGCCGGCCAGAACGAGGTCGACGTCGTGAAGACCGCGGATACGGTCGCCGTGCTCGTCCCGCCGTCCTCCGGCGACGACGTCCAGATGCTGAAAGCCGGCATCCTCGAAATCGGCGACGTGTTCGTCGTGAACAAGGCCGACCTCGCGGGGTCGGACAAGACCGTCACGGAACTGAAGAACATGCTTGACATGCGCGAGGAGGAACCCGGCGACTGGACGCCCGAGGTCGTCGAGACCGTCGCGAAGAGCGGCGAGGGCGTCGACGACTTCCTCGCGGTGTTGGACGACCACGCCGACTGGCTGGACGAGTCCGGCCGCCGCGAACAGAAGCGCCACCAGCGCCACGCCGAGGAACTCCGGAACCTCCTCCGCGAGGACGCCAGCGAACTCATCGAGGAGGAACTGGAAGCCAGGGGCGGTATGGACGAACTCGTCGAACGCATCGACGCGGGCGAGACGACGCCGTACGACATCGCCGACGACGTCGTCGCGCCGCTCGCGGACTGCCTCGAAGCACAGCGGGACTGACTCGTTCTCTGCCGCCGTCGCCGCTCCCGTCACAACGGCTAAGCGCGTGGCGGGCGGACGGTCTGGTATGCGACTCCGCAGACTGCTCGCTGGCGCAGTCGGCACGGTAGCGGCCGCCGACCTCCTCGACCGCGGCCTGCGCGCGAGGGCCGGCGAGTTGCCGCCGGCGCTCGTCGGCGCACAGGACACGTACCGGTGGCGCGGGTTCGACGTGGCGTACACGGAGGCCGGCGACCCGGAACGGCCGGACGTCGTCCTCCTGCACGGCGTCCACGCGGCGGCGTCCAGCAAGGAGTTCGACGGCGTCTTCGACGCGCTCGCCGACGACTACCACGTCGTCGCGCCCGACCTCCCCGGGTTCGGGCGCTCCGACCGGCCGCCTGTCGCGTACACGTCCTCGCTGTACGAGTCGTTCGTCACCGACTTCGTGGAGACCGTCGCGGACGACCCCGTCGTCGTCGGGAGTTCGCTGTCGGGCGCGTGGGCGACCATCGCCGCCAAGCGCACTGACGTCGCGGGCCTGCTGCTCGTCTGTCCGACCGCGGAGACGGGCGCGCGGCGGCCGTGGCTCCGGTCGCTGTTCCGGTCGCCCGTCCTCGGGCAGGCCGCCTTCGACGCGCTCACGAGCAAGCCCGCGCTCCGGTACTTCGACGAGCGCGACGCGTTCTACTACCCCGAGCGGGTTCCCGACGACCTCCTGGACTACCAGTGGCGGACGGCCCACCAGGAGGGCGCGCGGTTCGCGCCCGCGTCGTTCGTCGGCGGCTACCTCGACCCGGGCGTCGACCTCGGCGCGGAGCTCGCCGACCGGGACTGTCCCGCGACGCTCGTCTGGGGGCGGGAGGCGACGATTACGTCGCTGGCGGCCGGCCGGGACGTCGCCGAGGACGCTGACGCGCGACTCGTCGTCGTCGACGACACGCGCCTGCTCCCGCACGCAGAACAGCCAGACGTGTTCCTGGACGCGGTCCGCGAGGACTTACCGCGGCTCGAAGACCACTAACCGTTCGCCCGCTGTCTCCGTCTCGCCGACGCGCGCCTCGACCGTCAACCCGGTTTCGACGTCCTCGTAGGGCGCGAGCACCTGGCCGGTGAGGCCGACCGGCCCGAAGTCGACGACGGCATTCACGTAGGGAGCGTCGTCGACGAACGACGGCGCGGGGACGTGCACGCGCGTGAACGTCACGACCTCGCCGGTCTCAGGGAGCGGTTCCTCGGAGAGGTCGGTGCTGCCGCAGTGCGGGCAGACGCGGCGCGGCGGCAGACTGCCGTGGCCGTGCTCGCACGCGACGTAGTAGCCGTCGCCCTCGGCGAGCGCGTCCAGGAAGTCGTCGAAGCCGGCGTCGCGCACGCCCTCGCCGCGGTTCCCCGTCATTCTGCGACCTCCAGCACGTGGACGACGGCGCTCGCGACGGTGCCACCGGCGTTGTGCGCGACGCCGACGCGCGCCGCGGGCACGTGCTCGCTGTTGACGTGGTCGCCGCGCAGCAGTTTCGTGAGTTCCGCGACCTGACTCGTCCCCGTCGCACCCACCGGGTGGCCCTTCGCCTTCAGGCCGCCCGAGAGGTTCACCGGC
>JBDGQF010000380.1:0-6122 GCA_042219255.1 Halobacterium sp.
TCGCCGACGGCGAGTCGTCCGCGGTCGACCCGGAGACGGACGCCGCGGCGCTGGCGGACGACGTCGTCACCGACCGCCGCGTCGAGCGCACCCGCGAGACCGTCGAAACTGGCGGCGTGGACGCCGTGACCGAGCGCGTGCTGGAAGTCGTCGCGCGCGAGGAGTACGACCGCGTCCTCGGCGACGACGCCAGGGTCGACCTGGGCGCGTTCGAGTCCGCCGTCGGCGAGCAGACGCGCCGCCGCCTGGACGCCTCCTGAGTCGCCGAGCGAATCCGAGCGCTCAAACACGCGCGCCCCCTACTGGGTCTCGATGACGCGTCGCTTCCGCTGGCGTCGCCCGTTCGCCGACAGCGCGGTGAGAGTCACGCGCGTCGCCGGCGACCACGAACTCGCCGACGGCGAGCGACAGCGACGCTACACGCTCGCGCTCCCGGACGCGCTTCCTCCGGACTCCGTCACGGTGGAGACGCCCGAGGGCGTCGAGTACGCGTGGGACGGCGACCTGTGGGTGACCGTCCACGAGGACGCCGGCCTCGCGCGCGTCCGCTTACGCGCTGGCGGCCACTCGACGCTACTCCATCTGCCGTCGCCGTCCTTCGACGACGCGCTCGACGCCGCACTCGACGGCGACGTGGACGCCGCGCGCACGCTCCTCGGAGAGTTCGCGGGCGCCGTCCCAGCGGTCTTCGCGTGCGGGCCGTTCCTCGACGTCGACGGCGCCGTCGCGCTCGTGGACGCGCTCGCGTCGGCGAGCAGCAACGCCGCCGACGACCTGCACGCCGCGCGCTACGACCTCGTGCGGACGGCGGCGACGACGGACGCCTGGCTCCGCGTCGACGCCGCCGACGAGTTCGGAGCGCTCGCCGACGGCCTCGACGCCGTCGGAGAAATCGGGGACGTGGACGTCCTGGACGCTCTCGGCGACGCAATCGCCGTCGCGCACGACTCAGTGGGCGAGACGCACGACTTCCTCGACGACCTGGGCTTCGACCTCTCCGCGCTCGCCGACCGCGAGGACGGCCGCTTCTTCGCGTCCTACCTCGCGCAGGTCGCGCGGACGGCCGGCGTCCACGACGCGAAACAGCAGGCCGCGCGGCGGGCGTCCGCGACCGACCACCCGGACTTCGACGCCGCGACGGACGCCGCCGAGCGCGCCGACTACTGGGAGCGGGGCGCCGCGTGGCGCGACGCCGTCCTCCCCGCCGCGGAGCGCTCCGTGGACGCGTTCGCGTACGTCCTCGCGAACGCGCTCTACTGGACTGGCGAGGTCGCGCGCTCGGACTCGCGCGCGGACGAACTCTGCTACGAGGGCGCCGCGGCCGCCGCGGCCACAATCGACCTGGACTGGGTCGCCGGCCGCGCCGCGTACGAGCGCCACCGCGCCGCCGCGCACCGCCACCGCAGCGCCCGCAACCACGCGCTCGCGCTCTCGCACTTCGACGCCGCCAGGGCGACCGCCGAAGCGTATTCGGCGCTCGACCCCTGGGAGCCGACGTACAGCGCCGCCATCGTGCGGTCGAACCAGCTATCTACCGCGGGCGACTACGAGGCCGCCGTCGCCGTCCTGGACGACGCACTCGACGAACTCCGCGACCAGGACGTGCCGGACGGCCGGTTCGGCGAGATGCGCGACCACCTCGTCGGCCAGCGCCACGAACGCCAGGCGAAACTCGCCGACGGCGACGACGACCGACTCGCGCACCTCGAAGCAGCGCTCGACCACTACGAGGCCGTGGGGTTCGACCGCTCCGTCGACCGCATCCGGGACAAACTGGCGCGCGCAGCCGACGAGGCCGGCGGTTCAGGGGGCGAGGAATCGTCCGGCGACCGGGAGGACGCGCTCGGCCCGAAACCGCTCCTGCGCCTCGACGACGAGCGAGGCCCGAACCTCGAAGACATTCCGAGCCTCCACGACTCCCTCACCGGTTCCGACCCGACGGCCGTCGGCAGCCCCGACCCGGGCGTGCTGCCGGACGAGCAAGCGGACGAGTTCGCGGACGGGCCGCGCGGGCCACGCGACCCGCGCAGCGAGCGTGGCCCCGGTCCGCGATAGCTCTGTTCACTCTCGGAGCGCGGCGAGCACGCCCCGGACTTGCGTCGGCGCCTGACTGACGAGCGCGAACGGGAAGTTCCGTCTGGCGTCGGCGAGCGCGGCGTCCAGTGCTGCCGCCGCGTCCTCCGTCACTCCCTCGCCGTGCCCGAAGACGATTCGGTCGGGGTCGACGTCCGCGAACGCCGCTCGTGGTGGGGCGAGGCGGTGTAGCAGGTAGCAGCCGAGTCGTTCGTCCCGGACGGTCATCGCCGGGACTGAGGACAGCATGTCGGGGACGCGGAGCGTACCGTCCGCGCGCCGGTACGCGACCATCTCGCGCCACGCCGTCGTCGGGTCGACGGTGCGCACGGAGATGCCGGAGTCCGCGAGGTCGACCCACTCGCCGGGCGGCGCGTCGTACCGCTCGACGGGCGCGTCGACTCGGTCGGCGACGCCGTCCATCCACGCCGGGACGTGCACGGGGACGCCGTAGCGGTCGGCGAACACGTCGGCGTCACGCGAGTGGTGTTTCGACAGCACGGCCACGCCAGCGACGCTGCCGAGGTCTGCGAGCAGGTCGTCGACGCCCGGGCCGTCCAGCGGGTCGAACACCCAGACGCCGTCCCGGCCGGCGATGGCGTGACTGGCGCGCTCGGCGTCCTCCCCCGGGTGTGCCATCCACCCCACTCCGTCCTGCCAGCGGTCGACGACGTCGATGCCGTCCGACGCCGTCCGCTCGTACATCGGCATGCGTCCTGGTAGCATACTCCTCGACTTAGGTAAGCGGTGCTTAGCGGCCGCGAGCGCGCCAACCGCGACTGCGCGGACTGACGCGGAATCAGGACTCGTGGGGGACGGAGAGCACGACTGCTTCGCCGGAGATGACGACGTCGCCGTCGTCGGTCTCCGCGGTGGTGTCGACGCGGACGCGGTCGTCGCCCAGTACTTCCACGACCTCCACGCTCGCGGTCACGGTGTCACCGGGATACACTGGGTTCTCGAAGCGCAGTTCCTGGGAGAGGTAGATGATGTCGCCGGGGAGGGCGGCGACTGCGGCGCTGATGGGGCCGGCGGAGAGCATGCCGTGGGCGATGCGCCCACCGAACATCGTCTCGCCTGCGTACTCGGCGTCCTCGTGAATCGGGTTGTGGTCGCCGGAGAGGTCGGCGTACGCGTCGATTGTCTCCTCGGTGACGGTGACGGCGGCGTCGGCGGTGTCGCCGACAGACGCGACTGGCATGCCTGGGTGTCTGCCGTCCGTCCCCGAAATTCTCCCGGTTAACATGTGAAACAGGGGGTTGAAGACCGATTGCACACATGCGACGGACATGCACACGGTTTCCCGCGACGGCGTCCAGGTGGCCTACGAGCGCGACGGGCCGCGGGACGCCGAATCGGTCGTCCTCGTGGAGGGACTGGGGTACGGCCGCTGGATGTGGAACTGGCAGCGAGACGCGCTCGCCGACGAGTACGACGTACTCCTGCCGGACAACCGCGGCACTGGGGACTCGGACGCGCCCGAGGGCCCGTACTCCATCGCGGAGATGGCGGCCGACCTCGACGCCGTCCTCGACGACGCGGGCGTCGACGCGGTGCACGTCGTCGGCGCGAGCATGGGCGGCATGATTGCCCAGCAGTACGCGCTGGACTTCGACCGCGCCGAGTCGCTGACGCTGCTGTGTACGTCGCCGGGCGGCGACGTGGCCGAGCCGACGCCGCCGGAGACCCAGCAGCGCATGTTCGAAGTGCCGGAGGGCCTGGACGAGCGCGAGGGGATTCTGTACAAGATGCAGCCGGCGATGACCGACCGCCTCGCGGACTCTGACCTCGTGGAGGACGTCGTGGACTGGCGACTGGAGTCGGACGCGCCGCCGCACGCCCGCGAGGCGCAGGGCGCGGCAGTCGCGGCGTTCGACGCCAGCGACCGCCTCGACGACATCGACGTCCCAGTCCTACTGATGCACGGGACGGACGACCAGGTGCTGCCAGTGGGGAACTCAGAGATTCTCCACGAGCGCCTGCCCGACAGCCGCCTCGAACTCGTTGAGGGCGGCCCGCACCTGTTCTTCATCGAGGACAGCGACGTCGTGAACGACCACCTCCTCGCCTTCCTCCGCGATGTCTGACGCGGGCGACTGGGTGGGGGACTGGAGCGCGCGCCGCGCGACGCTGTCGCCGGACGAGCCAGCGCTCACGGACGCCACGACGGGCGAGACGTGGACGTACGCGGAGCTGGACGCGCGAGCGGACCAGACTGCGCGACTGCTCGCCGAGCGCGGCGTACGTGACGGCGAGCGCGTCGCCGTCGTCTCCCGGAACCGCCCCGAACTCGTCGACCTCGTGTTCGCGTGCGGGAAGGCGGGCGGCGTGTTCGCGCCGCTCTCACACCGCCTCGCGCCGCCGGAGCTCGCGGAACTCCTGGCGACCGTCGACCCGGAACTCGTCGTCGTCGAGGAGGGCTTCGAGGCGGACGTCGCGGACGCGCTCGGCGAGGACAGCGACGCGGACGCGCTCACGCTGGCGACGGACGGCGACCACGACTGGCCGGCGTTCGGGGACGCCGTCCCCAGCGAAGACGCAGCGTTCGACGGCCCCGACCTGTCGCCGGACGACCCGTTCGTGTTCCTGCACACGGGCGGGTCGACGGGCACGCCGAAAGAGACGGTGCTCACGCACGGTTCCGTGGTGTGGAACGCGACGAACACGGTGACAGCGTGGGGGCTGCGGCCGGGCGACGCGACGCCGATGGTGTTCCCGATGTTCCACACCGGCGGCTGGAACGTGCTCACGATGCCGCTGTTCCACGTCGGCGGCCACGTCGTCATCGCGCGCGACTTCGAACCCGGCCAGGTGCTGTCCCTGGTCGACGAGTACGACGCGAGCGTTCTCGTCGCGGTGCCCGCCGTGCTCCGCATGATGACCGAGCACGACGACTGGCCGGACGCCGACCTGTCCTCGCTCCGGTTCGCGAAGAGCGGCGGCGGGCCGTGCCGGCAGGCCGTCATGGAGGCGTGGTGGGACCGCGGCGTCAGCCTCTCGCAGGGCTACGGGCTGACGGAGTGCGGGCCGAACAACTTCTCGATGCCGGACGGCTGGCCGCGCGAGAAGGCCGACAGCGTCGGCGTCCCCGCGATGCACGTGGACGCGCGCATCGTGGACGACGACGGCGAGCGCGTCGCCCAGGGCGACGTCGGCGAACTCGAACTCCGCGGGCCGCACGCGGCCGCCGGCTACTGGCGGGCGCCCGCGGAGACGGCGGCGACATTCGGCACGGAACCCGTCGACGACCCGACGAGCGAGGGCGTCACGACTGGCTGGGTGTCGACTGGCGACCTCGCGCGCCGGGACGCGGACGGCTACTTCTACGTCGAGGGCCGGAAGAAGAACATGTTCGTCAGCGGCGGCGAGAACGTGTATCCGCCCGAAGTCGAGGACGTCATCGCCGACCACCCGAAGGTCGACGAAGTCGTCGTCATCGGCGTTCCCGACGACACCTGGGGCACCGTCGGGAAGGCCGTCGTGGAGGGAGACGAATCGCTGACCCTGGACGAACTAGCGTCGTTCCTCGACGACCGCCTCGCGCGGTTCAAGCACCCGCGCTCGCTGGCGTTCGTCGACGAGATGCCGACCAGCGGCCCGTCGAAAATCGACCGGGCAGCGGTAGAGGACGAGTTCGGCGAAACGCATGAAGACGCGGACTAGGCGGCGTCACGCGGCAGAACTGACGGGCCACAGGGGTAAACGTTTTGTCGGTGCTCCCACAGTGTCGAACTGTACAAAAGAATGATTAACGTGAGCATGGAGGTCGAGCAGTACGACTGCCCGTTCGTCCATGCGAGCGACTGCCACGACGTCGCGTTCTCGTCCGTGCACTGCGACGCTGGGCCGCGCGCCACCGAAGTCCGGATGGTCGCGGAGGCCGCCGACCGCGGCGCGCTCGAGAACGGCCTGGACGCGGTCAGGGGGCACGCCGAGGTCGACGAGTACGAACTGTTCTCGAAGGTGGACAACGTCGCGAAGTTCCGGACAGTCGTCGAGCAGACAACGGCGATGGGCGCGGTCCGCGACCACGACGGCTACGTCACGGG
>JBDGQF010000457.1:0-6120 GCA_042219255.1 Halobacterium sp.
AGTTGTCGACCTCGGTGGTGAGCGTGAGCTGGCCGCCGGGTTCGTCGCCCTCGAACAGCAGCGGGTCGTTGTTCGACCGCGCCGCGTAGATGGCAGCCGTCAGCGCGGCGATGCCGGTGCCCGTGATAATCAGCTTCCGGTGGTCGACGACGTCGTCGGCTCCACCGTCCGTTGCGAGCCCGAGTTTCTCGTCGAGTTCGCCCGCCTGGTCGAGCGCGTGCGTGTCGTCCCAGCCGCCGATGAGTTCGTCGTCGATGAACACCTCGGGCGCCGTCTCCCGGCCGTCGGCGCGCGCTTTCATCTCCGCGAACAGTTCCTCGTCGCCCGTCACGTTGTACGTCACGTAGTCGACGCCCTTCTCGTCGAAGAGGTCTTTCGCCTTCTCGCAGTACGGACAGTCCGTCTTCGTGTAAATCTCTACACGGGGCTCCTCGCTCATACAGTACATTCGACGGCCGCGGCGTTTGTACGTTGTGTTGCCCGGGAGGCATGCCGAGAGTCCGGTCGGCGCGGACACCCAAGCGCTTACGCCGCGGCTCCCCCCACGTGTCGGTATGCCCGCCGACCTCCAGGAGAAGACCGACCGGTACGAGGGACTGCTCGCGGACGCGCTCGCGGAAGCCGAACAGGTGCCGCCCGACGGGACGCCCCTGGGCGAGGCGGCCGCCGAGTACCGCGAGATGGCGCAGTCGTACCTGGAGGACGGCCGCCACTTCCGTGAGAACGACGACCCCGTGAACGCGCTCGCCGCGTTCTCCTACGGGCACGCGTGGCTGGACGCCGGCGCCCGCATCGGCCTGTTCGACGTCCCCGAGTCCGGCCACCTGTTCACCGTCTGAGTCGGCGCCAACGCGGAGAGCCGGCACGGTTCAGCGACGTCGGGTAGTTTTACGTGACTGCGCCGCGTCGGCCGATGCGATGGAGGCCGCGCTCTGGTACGTGTTGACGGGGACGCGCGGCGGACCCAACCGCGTGCGCCTGCTGCGGGCGCTCGCCGACCGTCCGAGGAACGCGAACCAGCTCGCGGACGACCTCGACCTGGACTACAAGACGGTCCGCCACCACCTCGACGTGCTCGTGGACAACGACATCGTCGAGTCCAGTGGCGACGAATACGGCGCGGTCTACCTCCCGACCGACCAAGCGCGCGACCACTGGAACGTCGTCGAGGAAATCATCGAGGAGGTCGAATAATGCAGGATACTGGGGTAATCTCGGCCGAATTTGGGAAAGCGTATAACTGTCGGTCTTGCCAACGGTGGTGTAGATGAGTATCTGGGCGGACGTCACGCGGGCGGCGATGGCAGTCAACGTCTTGCTACTGCTGGCGCTGTGCGGCGTGTGGGCGCGCAACTACCTGCAAATCAAGTCCAAGCACACGCTCGGCCTGCTGTTGTTCGGCGTGCTGTTGCTCGGGGAGAACGCGCTCGGCCTCTACTACTTCGCCGTCCACGACGTCCTCACCGGGTGGTTCGTCGGCCTGCCGTCCATCTCCGCGACGGCGTTCATGGTGTTGCGCCTGCTGGAGACGGGCGCCATCCTGTTCCTGCTGTGGGTCACCTGGGACTGACTGCGAGGACGACCCAGGCCAATCGAGGACTGCGCCCGTCGCGCTCCGTTCTTTTCGCCCCGCATCTGGACGCAGCAGCCGCGCTCCGTTCGACAAGTCAACCAGCCACCTACTAGAAAACTGATATCGCTAGTAGAAGCCGTGGAACGCCTATTATGGCGGGTTTACGGCCGAAATTGGGCCTGAATTCGGGAAATCTTCTTTCAAGTACCCCCTGTGGTGTGGAGTATGCGGGAACGCATCCAAGCACTCGTACTCTCAGTCATGCTCGTCGGCTCGGTGTTCGCCGTCGCACCCGCGGCAGCGACCACCGGCGACGCCCAGGAGGCGGCGAGCGTGACGTTCGAAGCACAGACCAGCGGCGGCCACACGGTCACCGTCGACAGCGTCACCCTGCCGGACGGCGGGTTCGTGACGATTCACGACAGCAGCGTCAACGACGGCGAGACGTTCGGGAGCGTCGTCGGGTCGTCGGCGTACCTCTCGCCGGGCACGCACGAGAACGTCACCGTGAAACTGGACGAACCAGTGAGCGGGGACGTGTCGCTCGTCGCGATGCCGCACAAGGACACCGACGGCGACCAGGTCTACGAGTTCGTCTCCGCGAACGGCGCGGCGGACGGCCCGTACACGGCTGACGGCGGCGCCGTCGTCGACGCCGCGAACGTCACGGCGTCCGCGACCGTGTCCATGACCGACCAGCCGACCGACGGCAACTCCATCGTCGTCGACCGCGTCGAACTCGCGCAGCCAGGGTTCGTCGCCGTCCACGACAGCAGCCTGCTCGACGGTGACGCGTTCGGGAGCGTCGTCGGGCACTCCCAGTACCTCTCCGCCGGCGTCCACGAGGACGTCCGCATCCAACTCGACCAGTCCGTCGGCAACGAGACGCTGATTCCGATGCCGCACAGGGACACCGACGGCGACCAGACCTACGACTTCGTGTCCTCCGAGGGCGGCGACGACGGCCCGTTCACCGACATGAACGGTGACGCTGTCGTCACCACGGCGGCAGTCACGCAGTCGAACACGGCGTCGGTCAGCGCGATGAACCAGACCACTGGCGGGCACTCCGCGGTCGTGGACAGCGTGTTCCTGCCGGAGGGCGGGTTCGTGACGATTCACGACGGCACCGTCACGCAGGGCCAGACGTTCGAGAGCATCCGCGGCACGTCGACGTACCTCGAACCCGGCCTGCACCGCGACGTCCGCGTCGCGCTCGACGACCCGTACACCGAGGACGGCACGCTCGTCCCGATGGCGCACAAGGACACTGACGGCGACGAAGCCTACACGTTCGAGGAGTCCGGCGGCGAGAACGACGGCCCGTACACGGCTGACGGCGGCGCGGTCGTCGACACCGCGTCCGCGACCGTCTCCGCGTCCGTCAGCATCGACGACCAGCAGTCCGACGGCCACACGGTTACCGTGGAGTCCGTCGACCTCAGCCAGGGCGGGTTCGTGACGGTTCACGACGCGTCCCTGTTCGCCGGCCAGACGTTCGGCAGCGTCGCCGGCACCTCGCAGTACCTCGAAGCAGGCCACCACGAGGACGTGCAAATCACGCTCGACAGCCCGCTGAACGAGTCCCAGACGGTCGTCGCGATGGCGCACAGGGACACCGACGGTGACGAAGCGTACACGTTCGTGGAGTCCGGCGGCGAGAACGACGGCCCGTTCGTGGCGAACGGCGGCGCCGTCGTCGACACCGCGAAGGCGTCCGTGAACGCGGTCACCGTCATCAGCGACCAGGAGAGCGACGGGTCGACGGTCGTCGTCGACTCCGTGACGCTCGCGGACGGCGGGTTCGTGACGATTCACGACGGGTCGCTCACCGAGGGCGCCGTCTTCGACAGCGTCCGCGGCACCTCGCAGTACCTCGCGCCCGGCACGCACGAGAACGTCGAAATCCAGCTGGACAGCGAACTCAGCGGGGAGACGACGGTGTTCGCGATGGCGCACAGGGACACTGACGGCGACCAGACGTACACGTTCGTCGAGTCCGAGGGCGCCAACGACGGCCCGTACGTCGCCAGCGGCGCGCCCGTCATGAGTTCCGCGACGGTGAGCGCGCCCGCGATGACGACCACCACGGAGTCCATGCAGACGACCGAAGCCATGGACACCACCGAGATGATGGACACCACTGAACAGATGGACGAGACCACCGAGAACGAGTCCGGCGGCGGCGCGCCCGGGTTCGGTCTCGCGCTCGCGCTCGTCGCAGTCGTCGGCGCCGCACTGCTCGCACTCCGAAAGCAGTAACGCCGACAGCCCCCCTGACGCACCTCATTTTTTCGACTGTCGCTCCGCCAGCGTAGCGGCCGTGAACCGCCGGTCGTGCGCCGGTCGTCGTGTCGGCGCGGCCACCAGTAATTTTCCGGGTGACGGCGTACCTCGGGACGTAATGAAGCACGACGAATTCGTCGGTGCGGTCCAGAACCGCGCCGAACTGGCGTCCCGTGGCGAAGCTATTCGAGTGACGCGCGCCGTCCTCACGACGCTCGGCGAACGCCTCCAGCCAGGGGAGGCCTCCGACCTCGCCGGCCCGCTCCCCATGGAAATCGACATCTTCCTGCACGACGCGGACTCCGGTCAGATTTTCGACTACCAGGAGTTCCTGCAGCGCGTCAGCGAGCGCGCGAACGCCGAACTCGCCGACGCCAACTTCTACGCGCAAGTCGTGATAGACGTCGTCGAGGAGACGACGCCGGAGACGGAACTCGAGGACGTCACCGACCAGCTCCCGGAGGACTACGACGACCTCTTCGAACTCGTCGGCGAGACCGACTACTACTGACTGCGAGCGGGCCTCAACCTTTTTCCGAACAGCCGTTCCACTCGTGAGCATGGCGCACGAGGCGTACGTGCAGTTGGTCTGTCCTGAGTGTCAGAAACAGTGGGAGAGCACGCCGAGCGAACTCCCGACCCACGACGCGAACTTCAGTTGTCCGAACTGTCACGCGACACGCCGCACAGCGGAGTTCATGCGGACCGACCGCGACCTCGAGAACCTCAAGCGACTCGAGTGACGCGGCCGGCAGCGCACAGCACTAGACCGCCGACCGGGCGCCGCAGGCCTCGCAGTGCAGGCGCTCGGTGTCGTTCTCCGTCTCGATGTTCGTGTCCGGTAGGCCGCACTCCGGGCACGTGACGTACGTGTCGACGTACTCGTCGAGAACCGCCTCGACGCGGCGCTGTCGGAACTCGCCGGTGAGGCGTGCGCGCCCGCTCTCGTCGATTTGCGCGCTCGTCCCCAGCTCGTTCTGGAGGAATTTCAGGACGTGGTCTTCCTCGCGGCCGAGGCGGTCGAGCGTCTCCTGGAAGTTCTCGTAGACGGTGACGTTGCCCTCCTCGCGGACGTCCGGTTCCGGTACTTCGAACCGGCTCTCGCTGCCCGCGATGTCGGGCTTTTGCTCCATCGCCCGGTCGAGTTGCTCTTCGTAGTCCATACACGAACGAAGTGGCGGGCCGCACAAAAGCCTTTCAAAACCCCACCGTTTTCCCGTTGCGCGGTGCGTGCGCCGACGCGACGCCAGGAGAGAGGGCCGTGGTAACAGCTCTCAGGATAATACTATAACCCCGTGTCCGTTAGCATTTGGTGTCATGAAGAAGCAGGAGCTCATCCACCTTCACGGCCTCCTCGCAGAGGTCGGGAACTACTACGAAGAGTGCGAGAACGACGACATTCCACTCGACGAGTACGAGTCCCTCGGCGTACGACCGACATCCATCCACAAATCGAAAACCGACCACAAGGCGGCTGTTTTTGCGCTCGCAGGCGGCATCACTTCGGCGATGGGCGAATCCGAAGAGCAGGAAGCGGTCCCCGCTTCCGCCGACTAACGTAGCGACACGCGGACGACTCCTCGCGACACAGTACCCTCCAGCGCCAGCGCTCGCGCAGCGGCGACGCGACTCTCAGCCCAGCACGGACGCGACACTCCGCTCAGCGGCGTCACCGGCGTGACCGATGAAGTAACGGACGCCACTGGACTGGATTTGGCACCGCTCGCCGGGCCGCGAGGGCGGCGGGCCGCGGCGTCCCGACGGCCGATTACTCCGCGCCGTCTCCCGCGTCTACTTCCGTCGACTCCGCGCCGTCGCCGTCCGTTTCCTCCACCTCTTCGTCGGTTTCTTCGTCCGCCTCTTCGAGTTCTTCGACCGTGAGTACTTCCAGGGGGATGTTCTCCAGGCGCTGGCCGATTTCCTTCCTGGCGATGCGCGAGGCGTGTTCGGTGCGTTCGACGTTGAACACGGTCATCTCCAGTTCGAGGGCGACGAGGCTCTCGTCGGCGGCGACGAACGCCGGGTCGAGGGGGTCGCCGCAGTGCAGGCACGAGCGCTCACCCATGCTGATTTCGACGTAGTTCAGGTCGGGGTTCAGCATCTCACCGGTCTTCGAGATGGCGATGCGGACGGCTTCGTCGGCGGACTCCACGTCGTAGACGGGGACGGCGGCTTCGACGACGACCCTACAGTCCATGACTACGTGACGTGTTCACAGGCAACGTAGAAGAAATTTGGCCCCAGACCGAACCCGTCTTCCC
>JBDGQF010000281.1:0-6083 GCA_042219255.1 Halobacterium sp.
GGGACTCGACGATGACGCCGAGGCCGCTGCCGTCGCTGGCGTACGAGCCGTCGGTCGCGACGTAGAAGTCTCGCCGGTGGGACTCCGGCGGGTGCGCGATGTGCGGGGTCGGCGCGTCGTCGAAGAGGTCTCGGAGGTTCGACCGGCCCACGGTGGCCATACGACGACTAGCGACTACTGTGACTTAAGCGAACCGCCGGCCTGCACGCCGCCGGCGCGCACAACCCCAAAGTGATAGGTGGCGTCGCCGCGACTGCCAGCGTATGCAGGCACGCGACCTGATGACCGCCGACGTCGAAACCGTCCACGAGGACGACGAAATCAGCGACGTCCTCCAGCAGCTCGCCCGCGCGGACTTCACGGGGTTCCCCGTCGTGGACGACGACGACCGCGTCGTCGGCGTCGTCACGCAGCGCGACTTTGTGGAACTGTTCCAGCCGAAGAGCCACACCGTCTGGATTCCTATCGGCCTCCCGCCGTTCCTGGAGACGCTGGACTACGGCTTCGACCTCTCCTGGAACGAACTGGAGACCGAACTCGACCTCGCGAAGAACGCCAGCAAGCCAGTGAAGACCATCATGACCGAGGACGTGGTGTCGGTCGGCCCGGACGCCAGCGTCGACGACCTGCTCGCCATTCTCGCGGCGGACGAACGGGACGTCAACCGCGTGCCGGTCGTCGAAGACGACCACCTCGTCGGCATCGTCACGCGCCAGGACGTCCTGCGCGCGCTCCACGAGGAACGCATCGGCGAGTGACCGCGAACGTAATCGAGGGCGTGACGGGCGGTGACGGGCCGACAGAGTCGAACGGCGTGGACGGCGGTGGCGGCGGCAAAACGCTCCGGCGTTCGAAAGCGTAAACCCCGCCGCGCGCGCAGGTTCGCCGTGACCATCTCTCGGACTGTCTCTCTGCGGCGCGCGTCGACCCGGCCGACCACTGCGGCGACGGGACAACGGGGGCGGCGATGAGGTTCCGGAACGCCGCGCTGTTCGTCGTGCTCGCCGTCGCGTGGGGGAGCGCGTTCACGGCCATCAAGGCCGGCCTGGAGTACTTCCCGCCCGTCTTGTTCGCGGCGTTCCGCTACGACCTCGCGGGCGTCCTGATGCTCGCGTACGCCGCGTACGCCACCGACCGCTGGCGGCCACGCACGCGCAGCGAGTGGCACCTCGTCTGGGTCGGCGGCGCGTTCATGATTGCCGCCTACCACGCGTTCCTGTTCGTCGGCGAACAGGGAACGACGAGCGCCGCCGCGGCCATCATCGTGAGCCTGTCCCCGATTCTCACCACGGGGTTCGCGCGCGTGTTCCTGCCGGACGAACGCCTCACGACAATCGGCATCCTCGGCCTGTTCGTCGGGTTCCTCGGCGTCGGCCTGCTCAGTCGCCCCGACCCGAACAACCTCCTGAACGCGCGCACCGTCTCGATGTCCCTCGTGTTCCTCGCGGCAGCGTCGTTCGCGCTCGGGAGCGTGCTGACGCGGCGCGTCGACGCCGACCTCCCCATCGAGACGATGGAGGCGTGGTCGATGCTGCTCGGCGCCGTCCTCATGCACGCCGCCAGCGTCGGCATCGGCGAGTCCGTCGCGGACGTCGCGTGGACGGGCGAGGCCGTGCTCGCGCTCGGCTACCTCGTCGTCGTCGCCAGCGCCGCCGGCTTCCTCATCTACTTCGACCTCCTGGAGCGCCTCGGCCCAATCGAAATCAACCTCGTGTCGTACGCCGCGCCCGTCGCCGCGGCCGCCACCGGCCTCGTCTTCCTCGGCGAACGACCGACCGTCTACACCGCCGTCGGGTTCGCGCTCATCGTCACCGGCTTCGTCCTCCTGAAACGGGACGCAATCAGGGACGAGGTCTCGCGGCTGCGCGCGCACGGCGACTGACGAGAACGGCGGTGCGGCGACCGACTCCGACTACTTCGCGTCCGCGATGCGGTCGAACTGGTCGGCGGTCAGCGTGATGTCGGCGGCGTCGAGGTTCTCGCGCAACTGTTCGGGCGTGCGCGCGCCAGTGATGGGCGCGACGACCTGGTCGTGGTGCAGCAGCCACGCCAGGGACACCTGCGCGGGCGTCGCGCCGACTTCATCGGCGACCGCTTCGACTTCTTCGAGCGCGTCGAAGTTCTCCGGCGTCAGGTACGAGTCCACGAACTGCTGGTCGGTCGCGCCGCGCGTCCCCGCCGGCGGTTCCTCGCCGCGCGAGTACTTCCCGGTCAGGAACCCGCCCGCGAGCGGCGACCACGGCACCACGCCGACGTCGTAGTCCCGGCACATGTCGAGGTAGTTCCCCTCGATTTCGCGGTTCACGGCGTTGTACCGCGGCTGCGCGACCGTGAACGGCTCGTAGCCCTCGCGGCGCGCAATCTCGTTGGCTTTCGCGACCTTCCACGCGTTCGGCTCGAACGTCGACGTGCCCAGGTAGTGGACTCTGCCGTCGCGCACGAACCCGTCGAGCGTCCGCATGAACTCGCGTGCCGGCGTGTCGTCGTCCCACCGGTGGATGTACAGCACGTCGAGGTAGTCGGTGCCCAGGCGGTCGAGAATCTCGTCGACGTTGTTCCGGAGGTGTTTTCGGTTGAGGCCGCGGCCGTTCGGGTCGTCCCGGGTCGGCCAGTAAATTTTGGACGCGACAACGAAGTCCTCGCGGTCGCGGTCGGCGAGCCACTCGCCGATGTAGCGCTCGGCGCGACCGCTCCCGTACATGTCCGCGGTGTCGATGAACCGGCCGCCGGCGTCGGCGTACGCGTCAAGGAGGGCGTGCGCGCGCTCGCGGCCGACTTCGATTTCGCCGTCGTCGTTCTCGCGGCCGAAGCGCCACGTGCCGAACGCGACTTCGGAGACCTTGAGTCCAGTGCGGCCCAGGGAGACAGCGTCGAGACCCATACGGGAACCGAGTGGGGCGGCCGTGTTAAGCAGCGCGGAGGCGCCGCGCTAGCTCGCGTTGTGGCGGTGTCCGAGCACGAGCGCGACGACGTGGAGGGCGACCATCGCGGCGAGCGCGGTCTGTTCGGCCGTCGTCTCGGGACCGGCGAGCACGAGCGGCGTGTAGAGGAACGGGAGGGTGATTGCTGCCCAGAACCCTGCGACTTCGAAGGGCTTCAGGAGGGTGGCGGACGCGGGCGTCTCGACGACGTCCGATGCGGCTTCGGCGAGCGCGGAGCGGGAAGGCGTTGACATTGGGTCTCACCTCGTTACCAGTCCGTACTACCGGCGACCCCATATAGGGGGTTGACCGTTGGCCGGATTTCAGTACGTTTCACCCCGATAGGCGGCGACTTGCGGACGTTTTACAACGGCCGCAGAAACGTTTAGACGTTTTATCGAGCTATCTAAGTCGATAACGGGAAATTAGCTATCGAGCGGCCACAATCGTTATTGAGGAGTGCGAATCGCTCCGGAGCGCTGCCTGGCACGGGCACCACCCGAGAAACAGTTCGGAAGCCCGCACGCCGCGAGCGGCCTCGCGGTCGGTGCACTGGCGGCCGGCCTGTGAGGGACGCTCTCTACTCGCTGGCGGACGTCCCCTCAGGCGTCGGTGTCCTCGCGCCCCGCATCGATAGTCTCCGCGTCGAGCCCGGACACGTCCTCGAGTTGGGCCAGTTCCCACTCGAGGTACTCGCGGAGCCCTGCCGCCAGCGGCCGGTGGTCGAGTCCGAGTTCGCGCTCCGCCTTCGAGTTGTCCACCCGGATTCCCGTGCTCCCGTAGACGCGCAGCTTCTCCGGTTCGAACCCCTCGGGCGGCGTGGTGACCCACTCGACGGGCGTCAGTAGCTTGCCGAACAGCCAGAACCAGCGCCGCGACACGCTCCGCGGCGCCGGCTTCCCCGTGATACGCTCGGCACACTCGAACAGGTCGACGACCTCGCGGGCGTCGTTCGCGATGATGTAGTCCTCGCCGGGGACGCCGTCACTCATCGCCAGCCGGATGCCGCGGACGGTGTCGTCGACGTAGTCGTACGGTAACGCCACGCCCTCCGGCAGGACGGGGAGGTCGTCGCGCAGCCAGTTCAGGAACGCCTCCCGGGCGGAGCCGTACTCCTTGTCGCCGGCACCGAAGACCACGCCAGGCAGGACGACGACGAGCGGGAGCCCCGACTCCATCATCGGCTTCGCGACCTCGTAGTGGGCGCGCCACTTCGTCCGGAAGTACACGCACGTGCCGGGGTTGTCCGGGTGGACGGACTCGTCGACAGTCCGGCCGCCCGTGCTGCCGTAGACGCCGACCGTGCTCGTGTACACGCCCTTCGGGACGTCGAGTTCGTCCATCAACTCCAGGACGTTCCGGGTGCCGTCGACGTTGATGCGCTCGGCGGTCTCGTAGTGGCGCCTCCCGGGGCCGACGTACCCCCAGCCGGCCATGTGGAACACGCCGTCGACGCCCGTCATCGCCTCCCGCATGCTCGCCTTGTCCGTGACGTCGCCCTCGACCACCGTGACGGCGTCCGGGAGGTGGCTGGCGTTCGCGCGCGACCGAGTCAAGGCCACGACCACGTGGCCGTCGGCGACCAGCGACTCGATGGTCTTCGTCCCGAGAAACCCCGTCCCCCCTGTGACGAAGTAATCCATACGTCTTTCTGGACGTAGTCGACAAAATAGGTTAGGTAGGAGACACCTGCCGCGCGCCGGGGTGTCTCACCGCCGACCGCAGTCCTGCGGCCATGAAACGCGTTTCCACCCTAACTATCAATCACAATTAATACCCACGAGAGTGAACGGCCGCCAATGACGGACGGCGACCGGCGGTACGACGTCGTGCTCTGGGGGGCGACGGGGTTCACGGGAGGACTGGTCGCCGAACACTTCGCGCGACACCACGCCGACGACATCGCGTGGGCTATCGCCGGCCGCGACCGCGACCGACTGGCAGCACTGCGCGACGACCTCGCGGAAATCGACCCCGGCCTCGATTCGCTCGACGTACTCACGGGCGACGCCTTCGACCGTGACAGCCTGGCGGACGTCGCCGAACAGACCACCGTCGTCTGCAGCACGGTCGGCCCGTACGCGAAATACGGGTCGGACCTGGTCGCGGCCTGCGTCGACCAGCGCACGCACTACTGTGACCTCGCCGGAGAAGTCCACTGGATGCAGCAGATGATAGACGAGCACCACGAGCGCGCCCGCGAGCGGGGCGTCCGCGTCGTCCACGGCTGTGGGTTCGACTCGGTTCCGAGCGACCTCGGGACGCTACTGGTGCAGACCCACGCCCGAGACGAGTACGGGCCGCCCTGTACCAGCGTCAGGACGTACGTGTCAAGCGAGTCGTTCGACGTCTCCGAACTCGCAGACGCCAGCAGCGGCGGGACGATGGCGAGCATGAGCGGGACGTACGCCGCCCGCGCGAACGACCCGCAGGCCAGGCGCGCCATCGACAACCCGTACTCGCTGGCTCCGGCCGGCGAACGCAGCGGCCCGGACGACGGCATCCAGATGCGGCCGGCGTACGACGAGACCACCGGCCAGTGGACGGCGCCGTTCATCATGGCGGGCATCAACGAGAAAGTGGTCTACCGCACGAACGCGCTCCTGGACTACCCGTGGAGTCAAGCGTTCCAGTACAGCGAGACGACGCCGACCGGCGACGGGGTCGCTGGCGCTGCCGTCGCCGCCGGCAAGGCTGTCGGCCTCGGGGCGTTCGTCGCGCTCATGTCCGCCGCACCGCTTCGGGACCTCGCCGACGAGTACCTCCTCCCCGACCCTGGAGAGGGGCCTGACCGCGAGACCATCGAGGAGTCCTCGTTCACCGTCCGACTCGTCGGCACCGGAGAACGGCCCGAATCGGGAGACCAGTTCACCGTCGAGGGACTGGTCACCGGCGACCGCGACCCCGGATACGGTGGCGCCGCCCGGATGCTCGCGGAGTCCGCCGTCTGTCTCGCGGTCGGCGACGTCGACACGCAGCTCCCCGGCGGCGTGCTCACGCCCGCGACCGGAATCGGGCTGCCGCTCGCCGACCGGCTAGACGACCACGGAATGACGTTCACGGTCGAGTGACCCGGGCGCGAAGCAGCCACTGTCCGGCGCTCGCCGCTTCGCACCGGTTCTCAGGATTCGCACCCGCTCGTGCAGTCACACGACGGACTCC
>JBDGQF010000142.1:0-6062 GCA_042219255.1 Halobacterium sp.
CGTCCTCGTAGTCGTCGACGCGCAGTCGCTGGTTGTACCTCGCGACGAGTTCCGAGAGTTCCATAGACGGACACGGGCGCGCCGAGAACTTCAAGGGGACGGCACGGCCGCGCCGGTCTCAGCGGTCGCTGGTCATGCGTCCGCGTGCGCGTGAACGAATTCCCGGACGAGTTTCGCGGCGAGCGTGGCGGCCTGGCCGTCGTCGCGGTCGTTGACTTCCACGACGTCGAACGCGACGGACTCGGGGGCGAGCGCGCGGACGACGTCGCGCATCACTGCGGAGTCCAGGCCGAACGGCTCCGGCGTGCCCGTGCCTGGCGCGAACGCCGGGTCGGCGGCGTCGACGTCCACGGAGAGGTAGACGTCGTCGCCGTCCGGCAGCCAATCGGCATCCGCGACGGCGCCGGCGGAGACGTCCTCCGGTCGGACGACGGTGACGTCGTCCTCGGTTGCGCGCTCCCACTCGGCCTCGTTCCCGGAGCGCGCGCCGACGACGACTGCTTCGTCGGCGACGTCGAGGGCGTGCCGCGTGACCGTGGAGTGACTGAGGGGGTCGCCCTGGAGGCTCTCGCGGAGGTCGAGGTGGGCGTCCAGCGCGACGAACACGTCCGGGTCGGCGGCCCGCACGCCCGCCACGGAGACGGTGTGTTCGCCGCCGAGGACGACGGGGACGGCGTCCGCCCAGTGGACGTCCGTCAGCACGCCCTCCAGGTAGTCGAGGTACTCCGCGGCGTCGTTCCACGCCTGCACGTCGCCGTAGTCCGCGACGCCGAGGTCGGAGAAGTGCGTGCCGGTGGCTGGATGGTAGTCTTCGAACGTGCGCGCGAACTGCCGAATCCGGTCGGGCCCGAAGCGCGCGCCCGGCCGGAACGACGTCGAAACGTCGAGTGGCGCGCCGGCGACGACGTAGTCCGCGTCGCCGAACGGCGCGTCGGCGGACTCGTCGACGGAGCGGGCGCCGGGGAACATCCCGCTAGTCGAGAATCTTCCGCTGGCCCTCGAACTCGAGGTACTCGATGTTGTCGTCGGCGGAGAGGTCGAGGTCTTCGGGAATCTGCATGGTCACGGTCTCGTACGTGTCGAGGTCCATCACCTGGGCGACCGTCTCGGACTCGATGGAGACGACCTGGCCCTGTTTGCGCTCGATGATGGGAATCCAGATTTTCTGGTCGACAGGCTGGCTGAGACTGCGCTTCTTCTCGTCGAAGACGCCCTCTGCTTCGATGCGCGCCTTCGCGCTGCCGTGCTTGCCGGGTTTCGCCGTGCTGTACGCGTTGATTTTACACGGCGTGTCCTCAATCATCACGTAGTTGCCTTCCTGCAGGTCCCGGACTTCCGTCTGCTCTTTCGCCATACGCCCGGATTCACGTTTGGCGTGTATAAACGGTTTGGAACGCTCTGGGCGCGTGAGCGCGGTACACAGTCGAACGCGGGCGTGCCGGGCGCGGCGCCACTGAGTCAGAGCACGTCGTCGATGCGCGCGAGTCCCTCGCGGAGTTCGTCGGTGGGCAGGCCGAATCCGAGCCGGAACCGGTCGTCGTAGGACTCGCCGCCCGTCGAGAAGCAGTCGCCGGGCGCGAGCACGACGCCGGCGTCCTCGACGACGGTGCGGCAGAACTCACGCGAGTCCGAGAAGCCCTCCGGCACCGCCAGGAA
Source organism: Halobacterium sp. (assembly GCA_042219255.1). Classification (GTDB taxonomy): domain Archaea; phylum Halobacteriota; class Halobacteria; order Halobacteriales; family Halobacteriaceae; genus Halobacterium. The sequence continues at coordinate 1,657 of JBDGQF010000142.1, forward strand.
GACGTTACAGCCGACGGGGTCGGGCCACGGAATGCCGTGGCGTTCGGCCCACTCGGCGGTTATCTCGTGGTTGCGGGCGACGTGGTCGACGGCCTCCTCCCGGATTTCGCGGTCGGTCTCGGGGTCGCACAGCACCTGGCGGGCGACGTGCTGGCCGAATTTCCCCGGCGAAATCGTCGTGTAGTCCTTCCAGCGCTCGGCCGCCTCGACGACGCGCTCGGGGCCGGCGAGCCAGCCGAACCGGAGGCCCGCGAGGCCGTACGCTTTCGAGAGGCTGGCGGTGCTGATGGCGTGGTCGCCGAGCGTGTCCGCCGGCGGCAGCGGGTCGTCCGCGAGCAAGCGGTACACTTCGTCGCAGAGCAAGTAGGCGTCGTTGTCGACGGCGACGTCGTAGAGGGCTTCGACGGTCGTCCAGTCGTGGCGCTTGCCCGTGGGGTTGTTCGGGTTGTTCAGGACGACCAACTGGGTGTCCGGCCGCACCGCCTCGGCCACGCTGTCGACGTCCAGCGTCCACTCGGACGCGTCGTCGCCGTCCTCCGGGGGGTCGAGGGGGACGCGCGTCACGTCACAGATGCCGTCCGGGACGGCGTGGAGGCTCTGGTACGTCGGCGTGACGACGACGGCGTGGTCGCCGCGGGACAGCACGGCCTGGAACGCGAGGAAGTTCGCTTCCTGCGTCCCCACCGTGCAGACCACCTCGTCCGCGCTCACGCCGTGGTCGTCGGCGATTGCCTCGCGGACATCCGGCGCGCCGGCAGTCGGGATGACGTACCCGAGTTCGCCCGGGTCGGTGTCGAAGCGGTCGGCGTCCAGGCTCCGCACGCCGCTCTCCGCGAGCATCACGTCCGCGCCGTGCTCGTACTCGGCGAACCACCGTTCGAGAGCGAACTGGTCGACCTCCATGGTCAGACGTGCTCCTCGGGCAGCAAGTCCTCGAACGCCTGTGCGTCCAGCCACTCGCAGAGCGCGACCAGTTGCTCCGTGGCGGCCTCGAACAACCGCTCGCCCTTCTCCGGCGTCGCGTCGGTCTGGTCGCCGAGCACGCCGTTCGGCGTGTTGTCCGCGGCGTCGTAGAACGTCCGCGCGCCGTGCCTGATAGTGCCCGCGTCGGCGACGCTCGCGACGCCCCCGTCACGCGCGTCCTCCAGGCGGTCGTCGTGCACGAGACCGGGTTCGAGGTACTGCATCAGTGCGGTCTCCTTCGGGCCGCCGTGCGGGCCGTTCTGCGCGAACAGGTCGTCCACGAGGTCTGGAATCGAGTCGTCCCACATCCACTCGACGGCGTACGCGGTGCCGTCGTCGCGCACGCGCCGACCGACCTCGCGGAGGTGTTCGACGTTCCCGCCGTGCGCGTTCACGAACACGACGCGGTCGACGCCGTGGTACGTGAGGTTGCGCGTCAGCGACTCCACGTAGTCGCGGAACACGGGCGCGTCAACCCACATCGTGCCGTGGAACTGGCGGTGGTGGGGGCTCACGCCCACGTTCACGGTGGGCGTGCAGAGGAAGCCGGTGCGGTCGGCGGCCTCGCGCGCGAACGCCTCCGCGATGACGTGGTCGGTGGACTCCGGCAAGTGGGGGCCGTGCTGTTCGGTCGACCCGAGCGGCACGAGCGCCAGCGACTCGTCGGCGAAGTAGTCGCCGAGGTCTGGCCACGCTTCGTCGCCGAGATACATACCCTACTGGCGGGCCGGCACGGCCAAGAAACTGGCGTCAGCGGCACGCCGCCGGCCGGCACGCTGGCGCGCCGGTCAGTCGTTGCGGCGTTCGCGGAGGTTCTGCCGCGTGAACTGTGGGGTGGCGCGGATGCCGCGGCGCTTCTTGAACGACCGGTAGAGCGCGGCGCCGACCGCGAGCGTGAACCCGCCCGCGACGCCCGCCGCAGCCAGGTCGGTCGTCGCGTACAGGAACGCCGTCGTCGGGACGCTCGTCGCGAGCACGAGGCCGAGGACGACGCGGCGCGCGAGGCGGTCGACGACGCCGTTGCCGTCCTCGAGGTCGGCGCGCACGTAGAAGTCGTCGCGCTCCACGCGGTCGAGCGCGGACTCCAGTTTCGGCGGCACCCTGACCAGCGACTGCGTCGACCGCTGAATCTGGTCGCCCGCCTCCTCCACGAACTGCCGGACCGACTCCTCGCGGTACCCCTGCTCGGTGAGGTACTCCGTCGCAACCGTAATGAAGTCGAAGTCCGGGTCGAGCGTCACGCAGACGCCCTCGACGACCGTCGCCACGCGCAGGACGAGCGCGAGGTTCGACGGCAGGCGGAGCGGGAAGTCGTAGATGGTGTCCTCGACTTTCCCCACGATTTGCTGGACGCGGTACGTCTCGATGTCCTCGCCGCGCGCGTCCTGAATCGCGAGTTCCATCACGTCCGCCATCGTCGCGCGGTCGGCCTCCGGCGACAGCGTCCCCATCTCGATGAGCGCGTCCAGAATCGCGTCGATGTCCTGGTTCGCGACGGCGACGTAGAAGTCCACGATTTTCTCCTGGATGAACTCGTCGACGCGCCCGCTCATCCCGAAGTCGTAGAACACGACGCTGCCGTCGTCCCGGACCGCGAGGTTCCCCGGGTGGGGGTCGGCGTGGAACACGCCGTCCTCGATAATCATCTGGAGGTACGCGCGCTCGACGCGCTCGGCGACCGCAGACCGGTCGATGTCCTTCCGGTCGAGTTCGTCGACGTCCGAAATCTTCGTGCCCTCGATGTACTCCATCGTCAGCACGCGGTTCCCCGAGTAGTCCTCGTACACGGAGGGGATGACGACGTCGTCGTCGCCGGCGAAGTTCCCGCGAATCTCCGCCAGCATCTCCGCCTCGCGGCCGTAGTCCATCTCCTCGCGAATCGTCTTCGCGAACTCGTCGGCGAGGTTCCGGAGGCTGAACGCCCGCGACTCGTCCACGAAGTACACGAGCACGGGGAGCGTCCACCGGATGACGCGCAGGTCGGCCTCAACGAGGTCTTCGATGTCCGGCCGCCGCACCTTCACCGCGACCGGGTCGCCGTCCACTTTCGCGGTGTACACCTGGCCGAGGCTCGCGCCGCTGATGGCTTCCGTGTCGAAGTCGTCGAACCGCTCGTCGACCGGCCCGAGTTCGTCCTCCAGGACGTCGCGCGCGCCCTCCCACTCCGCCGGCGGCACGCGGTCTTGGAGTTCCGCGAGCACGTCCACGTACTCCGGCGGCAGCACGTCCGGCCGCGTCGACAACAACTGGCCGAGTTTGATGAACGTCGGTCCGAGCGTCAACAGCGAGTCCAGCAACCGGTGCGCGCGCGCCACCCGCATCTCCGAGGAGACGCGGCGCCGCCCACCGAACAACACGAACCGGCGGCGGTCACGCAAGTACCCCCAGAGCAGGGGGAGGAACTGCCAGACGACGACGACGAACCGACGATAGGCCTTGAACAGCGCCACCCGTCTACCCCTCGACGGGCACGGTGTGGCCGCTGGGCCCGCGCTTGGGCAACCGGACTTCGAGGACGCCGCGGTCGACGCTCGCGGACGCGCCCTCCTCGGTGGCGTCCGGCGGCAGCGGCAACTCCACGTCGAGGAACAGCGACCGCTCCTCGCGGTCGTACTCGAATCCCGGCGGGACGTCCTTCTGGCGGCGTGCGTCCACGGACAGCGTCCGGCGCTCGACGCGGACGTCCACGGAGTCGGCGGTCGCGCCCGGGACGTCGACGACGAACAGGTACGCATCGTCGCCGTCGAGCACGTCGACGAACACCGAGTCTGGCAGGTTCCCCAGCGCTTCGCGCAGGCGAGACATACACGAGTGTTGGGTAGGCGTCGCCGTAAACCCGGTGGTCGGCGGCGGGAACGACCGCGAAAAGTGCGGTGCCGCGGTGTGCGGCACCTGCGTTGGTGCGTCCGCGCCGACCCGGGGGAGAGTCACGCGGACGCGACCGTCTGACACTGACACTGACTGCGCCTCTGACCGGACCTGACGCGGCACCACGCGGCCGGGGGACGGCCGCGCGCCGCACGTTCGAGTTGTCGACGACCGGGGGGAGAGGGGGATTGGGGGGATGGGTCGTCGACGTCCCTGAATCGCTCAGTGTGCCCTGACCGACGGCGGGATGCTGCCGCCAACTCGTCCAACGACCGGATGTGTATTGAAGGATGCAGTCCCTCGTCCCGGATTACCGACGCTTAAGCCCAATTAATTCGGCTTAAACGTCCGCGAGGCCGCCTGACGCGCCGAAAACCCCGAATAAGGCAATAATTGCCGGTTCGTTGCGGCTGACCGCTCCCAGCGCGCGCCGACCACGCAGTGCGCGCACCACTGGAACCCATTTCAGTGCCGTCCAGTGGCCCGTCGCGTCAAACGCACCTCGCGGCTCCCTCCGGTCGCCGCTCGCAATGACGTGGCCTCCCCGCGGTCGGCCACGCTTCTCGCGGGTCGCT
>JBDGQF010000317.1:0-4077 GCA_042219255.1 Halobacterium sp.
TGTTGTGCGTCCAGCAGGGTCGCGGCGAGGTCGGCGGTCGTGTCCGTGTTGTCCTCGTACCAGGGCTTCGTGACTGCGAGGTCGACGGTGGTCAGCGGGAGGTCCTCGCTCTCCCGCCAGGCGTCCCGTGGCGAGAACACGACGTCGAAGTCGTACTTGGTGAGTCCCTTCGTCAGAATCGGCTCGAAGGAGAGGATTGCGTCGACTTCGCCGCGGTCGAGCAGCGGGAGCGCGGCGGGTGGCGCCGACTGAACGAACTCGTACTCGTCGGGCGTGATGCCGTGGGTCTCCGCGAGGAGGACTGCGAACTTCAGCCACGCGTCGGCGGCCTCGTTGGCGTAACTGATCTTCTTCCCAGCGAGGTCGCTGGGGCCGTCGATGTCGCTGTCGGAGCGGGCGAGCACGTACGCGTGGTAGTACATGTACGGCCCCACCAGCTTCATCGGCTTGTTCTTCGCGTGCATCCGCGTGGCGATGATAGACCCCATGTAGCCGGTCGGGACGTCGTCGCTCAGGGCGAGCTGTTTCTGGACCTGTGGTGGACTGGTGAACGCCTTGAGGTCCAGGTCGAGTCCGTGGTCGCCGTCGAAGTTCTGGTTCTCGGCGACTGACGTGATGACGCCGGTCGTCCCGCCCTCTGTGGTGCCGTGGACGACAGTCGTTCCGCTCGATTCACTGTTCCCCATACAGCCGGCGAGCCCGAGAAGGCCTGCCGCGCCACTGGCTTTCAGCACCGACCGCCTCGACACCTGTTTGTTACCGTGTGTCATGGTAGAGTAATACAGTAACTCCCTCACAATTAATCTATCGGATAGATTATGTTCGATTCGATGAAATGCCATACGGCGAAGACCTGGTTAGTTAATTATTGCTTATATTTCCTGGCCTGTCGGCGGACACTCGCACAGAATGGGCGATAGCGGCGCCAATACCAGGGAATCTCGGTAGCAACTCGCTCACAGCGCTATCAGGTAGGAGAGAGCTGTCACAGACGCGACCGCGGTGCGGCGTTCCGCAGAACAGAACCGCTCACCCGTAACTCAGGTTCACTTCAATCTCGTTGGCCACACCGCGCAGCAGCTCCGGGAGCTCTTCCTCCAGGTACTCGTCTTTGAGTCTGCTCGCCGGCCCCGCGACCGATATCGACCCGAGCGGCCGCCCGTCGACGTCCAGCACGGGCGCGGCGACGGCGTTGACGCCGCGAATCGACTCCTGTCGGTTGAAGCCGACGCCGCGCTCGCGAATGTCTGCGAGCTCCGCCGCCAGTTCGTCGCGGTCGGTAATCGAGTCCGGCGCCTGGTCGGGCAGGCCGTGGCGTTCGAGCACGCGCTCGCGGCGCTCCGCGTCCATGTGCGCCAGCACTACCTTCCCCGCCGCGAACGTGTGCAGGTGCGCGCGGTACCCCTCCCGCGTGAACGTCCGGACGGGCGACTTCCCCTCGCCCTTGTAGATAAACACGCCGTACCCGTTCTCCTCGACCATCAGCCAGACGTTCTCGTCCAGGCGGTCGGACAGGTCATCGACGCGCTCCTGCGCTGTCTGGAAGAGGTCACTCTCCGTCCTCGCGTGAATCCCGTAGTCCAGGAACAGCATCCCCACACGGTACTCACCGTCGGTTTCTGCGACGTACCCCTCCTGTCGGAGCGTCGCCAGGTGCCGGTGTACCGTGCTCTTCGAGTACCCGAGGCGGGACGCCAGGTCGGTCAGGGTCGCCGGCCCGTCCGTCTTCAGCGACCGGAGAACCCGCATCGATTTCGCAGTCGCGTCTACCACCGGTCCGTCCGCTTGGACTCCCTCGTGTTCATTGGGCCCGTCCATCACGTTATGTCCTACCACTCCACACGCAATACTGTTCCGCTCTGTGGAACAACTGGGTGCGACTGGCCGTGCAGTCCCACTCGGAGCACACAGTGGCTACCGGGTGTCCGGGCTTTTACTCCGCGCCGACGATGCGGTCGGCGCACTCGTAGCCGGCGACGATGCCGCCGTTCAGCGACCGCTCGGGGTATTGGGCGCGCGACGCCATCCCCGCGTAGTAGACGCCGTCTGCGACCTCGTCGTCGAGGTGGTAGGGAATCACCATGTCGAGGTAGCCGCGCTCGTAGACGGGCGCCGTCCTGGGGTTCCGGAACGTCTCCACCCAGTTGACGTGCGAGCGGTCGAACTCCGGGAACAGGTCGCTGATGCCGTCCAGCCAGTGGGATTCGACTTCGTCGTCGCTCATCTGCCAGACCGGGTCGTCGGCGCTCTGCACGTACTTCGGGACGTAGAGGAGGTGTTCGCCGCCGTAGCGCTCCGGCGGCACGAAGTTCGTGTGTTCGATGAGCGCGCCGAACGGCGCGTCGTCGTTGATGTTCAGCCAGTACGTGTCCGTCAGCGCGCGGTCCATGCTGACGATGGAGCAGACCGTGCCCTGGAACGAGATGTCGCACTCGTAGCCCGTGAGCGCTTCGAGGACGTTCGGCATCGCCGCGACGACGACGGCGTCCGCGTCCACCGTCTCGACCGTGGAGAAGCCGTCCTCGGCGCCCTCGGCGTCGTGTTCGACGGTGACGGTCTGGAGTTCGCCGTCCGCGACGCCGACGTTCGTCACGCGCGCGCCCGTGTCGATGTTCTCGCGCCCGACGTCCTCGACCAGCGCGTCCAGCAGGCGGCCGAACCCGCCGTCGAGGTACCCGAGGGGTTCGCCGCGCAGCAGGTCGCGTTCGCCGCGGAACTTGATGCGGCCGAGCAGCCACGCCGCCGACACGTCCTCCATGCGCTCGCCGAACTTCGCCTCCAGGAGCGGTTCGAAGAACGTCTCGTAGACGTTCCGGGTCGTGTGCTCGATGCAGAACTCCTTGACCGGGACGTCCTCGAAGTCCGCCAGGTCGTCGTACGTGTCGAAGGAGGGGACGCCGCTGCGCACGTCGATGTCGAGCGTGAGCATGCCGAGGCGGAACTTGTCGTAGAGGCTCCAGTGCGGGAACGCCAGAATCTCCCAGGGCTTGTCCATCGGGTAGACCGTGCCGTCGACGTAGTACGCGTTCTTCCCGATGGGCCACCGCAGGTCGTCGCCCAGTCCCAGGTCGTCGATGAGTTCGACGATGGTCTCCTCGGAGTTAGAGAGGTGGTGGTAGAACTTCTCGATGGGGTCGCCGGCGGTCTCCGCGGTCGCCGCGAGGCCGCCGACCTGGCTGGACGCCTCGAACACGCGGACGTCCCGCCCCTCGCCCTGCAACCGGCGCGCGGCCGCCAGCCCCGCGATGCCGCCGCCGACGATGGCAATCATACGCACGTCTCGGACGGGACTCCGGGTTAGCGTTACGGTCGGCGGGCGCGCCGCGTGCTTGCGGAGTCCGCTACGCTTTTGCGCGGCCCCGCGTAACGGGAGGGCATGATTACGGTGCGCGCGCCGGCGACGAGCGCGAACCTCGGGAGCGGGTTCGACGTCTTCGGCGTGGCCCTGGACAGGCCAGCGGACGTGATTCGAGTCGAGCGCGCCGCCGAGACGACCATCGACGTGACGGGCATGGGGTCGTCGTTCATCCCCGAGGAGCCGTCGGACAACACCGCGGGCGTCGTCGCGCACGAGCTGGACGCGCCCGCGCACATCCGCATCGACAAGGGCGTGCGGCCGTCGTCCGGCCTCGGGTCGTCGGCGGCGAGCGCGGCGGGCGCGGCGGTGGCGCTCGCGGAACTGTACGACCTCGAGTACACGCGCCGCGAACTCGTGCGGGTGGCCGCGGAGGGCGAGGCCGCCGTCTCCGGTGACGCGCACGCGGACAACGTCGCGCCCGCCATCCTCGGCGGGTTCACGGTCGTGCGGGACGACGGCATCGAGCACGTGGACGCCGACCTCGCGCTCGTCGTCTGCCTGCCGGACGTCGTCGTGTCGACGCGGGACGCGCGCGGCGTCGTCCCGGAGACCGCCGCCATCGAGGACGTCGTGAACACCGTGGGGTCGGCGGCGACGCTCGCCATCGGGATGTGCCGGAACGACCCTGGGCGCGTCGGCCGCGGCCTCGAGGAAGACCTGGTGACGCCGGCGCGCGCCGACCTCATCCCCGGCTATCACGCGGCCTGCGACGCCGCCCG
>JBDGQF010000317.1:4177-6031 GCA_042219255.1 Halobacterium sp.
CGCCGGCGCGCGCCGACCTCATCCCCGGCTATCACGCGGCCTGCGACGCCGCCCGGGACGCGGGCGCGACCGGCGTGACCGTCAGCGGCGCCGGCCCGGCGGTGTTGGCGGTGTGTCGCGAGCGCGACCAGCGCCGCGTCGCGAGCGCGCTCGTCGACGGGTTCGAGGCCGAGGACGTCGACGCGACCGCGTACCGGTCGCGGGTCGGCGACGGCGCACAGGTCCGCTGACTGGGTCTGGCTCGCTTCTCCAGCAATCGTAACCGGATTCACTCCCGCCCACGCGGCAGCGTCGGGGAACGGGGCGCGAGTACAGCACTCATTTCGCACGGTAGCGGCAGCTAGTCGCACTCTTTCCCTGTCTCCGCACGCGGCCGCGTAATCGAAACTGGTTACGTCCGCCGGGCAACACTTTTGGGGGTGGCGTCCAACCGAAGTATCCATGCCGACACATCGACGGAAGTTCCTCGCCGCGCTCGGTACTGGAGCCACCGCCGCGCTCGCTGGCTGTTCGAGCGTCCTCGGCAGTAACAGCCAACAACCCGGAGTCGCTGGAGAGACGCTCACGCTCACGACCACCACGAGCACGTACGACACCGGCCTCCTGGACGCCCTCAACGAGCCGTTCCAAGAGATGTACGGCGTCACCGTCGACAGCGTCGCCCAGGGCACCGGCGCCGCCCTGGAGACAGCGCGAAACGGCGACTCCGACGTCGTCATGGTGCACGCGCGGTCGCTCGAAGACAAGTTCATGCGGCAGGGGTACGGAATCAACCGCCGCGACCTCATGTTCAACGACTTCGTCATCGTCGGGCCGGAGGGAGACCCCGCCGGCATCCAGGGGATGGACTCCGCGGCGGACGCATTCGCCACCATCGCCGAGTCCGAGTCGACGTTCATCTCGCGCGGCGACAACTCCGGGACGCACACCAAGGAACTCATCATCTGGGAGGAAGCCGGCGTCGAACCCGGCGGTAACTGGTACCAGGAAGCCGGCCAGGGGATGGGCGCGGTGTTGAACCTCGCGAGCCAGCAGGGCGCGTACACGCTCGCCGACCGCGGCACCTATCTCTCGATGCAGTCCGAAATCGACCTCACGATACTCGTGCAGGGCCCAATCAAGGGCGGCCCCGAACTGCTCGCGAACCCGTACGGCATCCTCGCCGTCAACCCCGCCGTCCACGAGAACGTCAACTACGACCTCGCGATGGCGTACATCGGCTACGTCACCAGCCCGCAGGGCCAGCAAGTCATCGAGGACTACACCGCGAACGGCCAGCAGTTGTTCTTCCCGCGGGCGCTCTCCGAGGACCCGGACTTCCAGCAGTACGTCCCCGAGGGCTGGAGCGCGAACTCGACAGAGGGATAATGGTCGCGGTGCTGGACGGGCACGTGGCACTGCTCGACGCACTCGCGGTCGCCCTCGAGACCGCCACCGGACCGCTGCTCGTGGAGTTCCCGTTCCAGCGGCAGTACGTCACCAGCATCATCTACGTCTCGCTGTACGTCAGCGTGTCCGCAGTAGTGCTGAGTACCCTGTTCTCCGTGCCGGTCGCGCTCCTCGTCGGGTTCAACGACTTCCCTGGGAAACGCCTCGTCACCGCCGTCATCAACACCGGGATGGGGTTCCCGAGCGTCGTCGTCGGCCTCCTCGTCCTCCTCACGGTCTCGAACCAGGGGCCGCTCGGCGACCTGAACCTCGTGTTCACGAAGGAGGCGATGATCATCTCCCAGTTCGTGCTCGCGACACCGCCAATCACGGGCATCTCGCTGGCCGCGGTGACGAGCGTCCGCGGCGAAGTCCGGGACGCCGCGTTCGCGCTCGGCGGCACGCGCACGGACGTCGCGCTCACCG
>JBDGQF010000257.1:0-5990 GCA_042219255.1 Halobacterium sp.
GTCGCCGGGTCCATCGCGTCGACGGAGACGCCGTCGTCGTCGACGCACAGTACGCACTCGTCGACGAGCACGGCGACGTCGTCGAGGACGGTTTCGAGGACGCCGGCGGTCGCGGTCGCGGTGAACGGGGCGCCAGCGGGCGGTTCGACGTGGTCTGCGTGGGGGTGGGTTGCGGTGTCCTCAGTCATTCGTCGGACGCGGTCGTTCTGGCGCCGTCGCGCGCCACGCCCGACGCAGCGGCCGACGCCGCGACCGCTCGTATCCGACTGGACTCGAAACCGACAGAAAAGCGTTATCTAGCGATTACGTCACGAACGCCAGCACATAACTCGAAACCAATTATACTTATATCTGTAAATCGAATAGCGTAACCGGAAACAGATTATGTCCGGTTCCGGCGAGCGCGGGCGCGGCGTCCTCACCGACGCCGACCGCGCGTACCTCCGCGGCGACCGCGAGTACGGCAGCGTGCAAGCAGAACGGAACGCCAGGGCGCGGGTCCGCGAACGAGTCTACGACGCGCTCCTGGACTTCGAACTGCTCGTCGAGGGCCTCGACGACCGCGACCTCGACCTCGTGTTCGAGAAGCGCGCGGCCGAGGGCGACGGTACCGAGGCGTTCGACGCGTTCGTCTCCACGCTCGCGTTCCTCTACCGCGGCGTCGACCGCACCGACCTCGACTTCGAGACCGTGCTCCGCGAGGGCGTGAACCTCGCGGAAGCCGGCGACGACCGCGGCGCCACCGTCGACTTCGACGTCACGTACCACGCGCTGGACGCCGACCACCTCCGCGGGAAACTCGGCGACGGCGAGTCGCTGTCCCTCACGGAAATCGCGTACCTCTACGAGTCCGCGGACGTCTCCCGCGACGAACTCGCCGCGTACTTCGAGGACTCGCGCGCGCCCGAGATCGAGGACGGCCGCGTCCAGTCGAAAGTCACCGACTACTGACGGCGGGTTCTGTCCCGACGCGAGCGACGCGTCCGGCGCGCTCGCTACGGAATCCCGTCACGTATTTCAGCGCGAGTCCCCGAGAGACGGGTAATGGAGTACGTGGAGGCGCGCCGCGCCGCCATCGAAAAGCGCCTCGAAGAGACCGTCGGCTCCGTCGAGCCGTCGGAACTCAGCGACGAACTGGAACACGTCGTGCTGGCGGGCGGGAAGCGCGTGCGGCCGACGCTCACGGTGCTCGTCTGCGAGGCCGCGGGCGGCGACGGCGAGGACGCGATGGACTTCGCCGTCGGCGTGGAACTCGTGCACAACGCGTCGCTGGTCGTCGACGACATCATCGACCAGTCCGCGGTCCGCCGCGGCAAGGCGAGCGCGTGGGCCGAGTTCAACCACGGCCCCGCGCTCGTCGCGTCGAACGGCCTGCTCGGCGAGGCGTTCGCGCTGTTCTCCCGCGACCCGCGCGCGATGGAGTGCGTGACGGACGCGCTCGTGGAACTCGGCGAGGGCGAAGCCATCGAACTCGTCGACCGGCCGACGACGGAGGACGAGTACATGGAACTGGCGCGCCGGAAGACTGGCGCGCTGTTCCGCGCCGCCGCGGAACTCGGCGCCGTCGCCGCGGACGCCGACGGGCGCTCCATCGAGGCGCTCGGCGAGTACGCCGAACGCGTCGGCGTCGCGTTCCAGATTCGCGACGACGTATTGGACGCCACCGCGGACAGCGAAGCGCTCGGGAAACCGGCGGGCGTCGACGAGGAGATGGACCGCCCGAGCATCGTGCGCGTCACCGACCGGTCGCCCGCGGAACTGAACGCGCTCGCGGAAGCGGAGAGCGAGCGCGCGATGGAGGCCCTGGACAGCCTCGACCTGCCGGCGGGCGAAGCCTACGACTACCTGGAGTACCTCGCGGAGTTCGTCGTCTCCCGGGAGACCTGACGCCGACCAGTCGCCGCCTCAGGCGGCGCCGGCGTCCGGTTCCGTCTCCTCGCCGCCGTCGCGCCACGACTCGACGACGGCGAACGTCAGCGTCGACAGCACGCTCACCAGCGTCCCCGCCGTCAGCACGGCCGCGAGTTCGGTGAGCGTGACGTACCCGAGGAAGAACGCCGACAGCGTGTGCAGGACTGCGGCGATGGAGAGCACGTAGAACGGCGCGTTCAGGTACCGCCACCGGAACCGGTCGGCGAGGTACTCGTCGGTCACCTGGCCGAGACTCGTGGTGAGGCCGGCGGCCGCGAACCACCGCACCGCGCCGAACGTCAGCGCCGCCACGATTGTGGAGGGCGCGACGGGCCCGCTGGTGTCCGCGCGGACGGCGGCGAGTTCGTTCATCCCCTCGACGCCGCCGATGACGAGCAGTGCCGCCGCGACCACGTACGTGATGAGTGTCACGCGCCCCGTGTAGAGGCCCGAGCGCACGCGCTCGACGCCCTCGTCGATGGTTGACTCCAGGCCGAGGCCCCTGAACAGCGCGTACAGTCCGACCGCTGCGGAGGACACACCCAGGACTGCCCCGGGGAGGCCGAGGAAGTCCGCGAGCACGGCCAGCGGGTAGATGAGCAGGAGGATGCCCAGGGGCACGAGAATCGTCCCCCGCGTCTCCGGGTCGTTCATCACCTGCTTGAGCGTGTAGTACATCGACTCGAGGTCTTGGGCCTGCCGGACGACGACGCGCTTGACCGCGTCGATGGGGACGCGCGACCGGATGACGGGGACGACGGACTCGTCCTGCGCGCCGTCCGTGACGACCACCGCGCGCACGGGGTCGTCGCTGTGGATGGACGCCAGCACTTCGTCGACCTCGCGGCCGACCTTCCGGTTCGCCGCGACGTCGCCGCGCTCGACGCCCGTCACCGCTGCGACCTCGACGTCCTCCTCGGTGCTGTACTGGTCGTGGAGGTGCACGCCCTCGAAGAGGACGTTCACGTCGCTGTCCTCGGGGTCGGCTTCCGCCAGGGACACCGCGGCGTGTTCGACCTCGTTCCGGCCGACGACCGGCGTCGGCACGCCGGTCTTCCGGCCGAGGTCGTCGTCGAGGTCGACGCACAGCACGAGCAGCATTCGCTGGAAGATACGGGAGGGCGGTATAACTGTTTTCGGGGGCGCCGCCAGTCCGTGGACGCGCGTCCACGCCGCCACCCCACGCCCAACCCCGTTTCGCACGCTTTTTCAGCCTCCGCCGTGTAGAGGTCTTCCAACGAATGATTTCGAAGGGCTGTGAGCAGTGCGCGGCCGGCGGCAAGATGGTGCTGTTCGTCTACGGCTACTGCGACCAGCGCGACTGCTTCTACTGCCCGCTCGGTGAGAACCGGAAGAACGTCCGCCAGGTGTACGCCAACGAGCGCCCCGTCGAGAGCGACGAGGACGTCATCGAGGAAGCGAAACTGATGGACGCGCTCGGCACGTCCATCACTGGCGGCGAACCCCAGGAGGCCCTCGACCGGACGTGTCGCTACCTCCGCCTCCTCAAGGACGAGTTCGGCGACGACCACCACACCCACCTCTACACGGGCATCACGGGCGGCCGCGAGAACATGCGCCGCCTGAGCGAGGCGGGCCTGGACGAGATTCGCTTCCACCCGCCGTACGAGCAGTGGGGCGACCTCCACGGCACGGAGTGGGAGGACATCCTCTACGTCGCCCGCGAGGAAGGCCTCACGCCCGCGTTCGAGATTCCGGGCATCCGTGCCGAACCCGAGTTCCTGGAGTTCCTCGACGAGGGCGCCGCCGACTTCTGTAACGTCAACGAGTTCGAGATGAGCCAGGGGAACTACGAGCGCATGCAGGCCGAGGGCTTCGAACTCCAGGAAGACCACATGAGCGCCGTCGACGGGTCGAAGGAAGCCATCCTCGAGGAGATGGCCGACCACGAGAAGGTGTACTTCTGCACGAGCGTGTTCAAGGACGCCGCCCAGCACCGCTCGCGGCTGAAGCGCATGGCGCGCAACGTCCAGCGCGAGTTCGACGACGTCACCGAGGACGGCACGCTCGTCTACGGGAAGACGTACGCCGAACCCGAGGAGTTCGAGGCGCTCGGCGTCCCCGAAGAGTACTACACCGTGAAGTCCGACCACGTCGAGGTGGCGTGGTGGCTCCTCGAAGAGATGGTCGAGGACGGCGACGTCGACGACGGCGAAATCGTCGAGCAGTATCCGACGTACGACGGGCAGGTCGTGGAGCGGACGCCGCTGGCGTAGCGGTAGTTGCTAGCGGGTCTCGTTGTTCAAGCAGGCGCCGACGACTGGACTAGCTGAATCGGTACGTGGGTCTGCGTATGTATCACAGGCACCACAGCGAAGAGATGGGGCAGATTCGCCTTTGGCCATTGCTAAGGTGTCTTGTCCTGCTCAAACGGGAGGGCGTCCAGCGGCGATTCATGACCGACGTGAACTTCTAACTCCACGTCCGAGTCATCTCTTGCCGCCAGAATCGCCGCCCAAGTCCGATGGTTCCCGTCGAGCATCACCGGCGGCCAGAATTCATCGTACTGTCGAACGACGACCGCACCGAGCGCATGGTCAGGGTACTGGTGACGCAGTGTCGAGATGTTCTCAACGAAGTCTGGTAACTCTTCGTCGAACTCTCCGGCTTGCAGTTTATCAATAGTACCCCTGAGCGTCTCGCCACCAGTCAGCCAATTACAGCCGATACTCGGGTATGGGTCGAACTTCCCCAGTTCAGACCCACTCACGACGAGTGTCGTCCACTCGGCCTCCCTGAATGTTGCATACTGGACTGGCTCGTCGTACGTCGTTCTGAGTTCGGCGACAAGCCGCTCTTTCTCCCAGCCTGCTGGATTGGCATTGGGATATTCCTCCTTTTGGGCCTCACGACGTATCCATTGCCGCAGTACCTCCCTCAGATCAAGAGATGTCTGCTTCCGTCGGTAGACAATCTGAGGCATTTGAACGTAACCCAACATTTCGGCCTTCTTCGCAAAACGATTGTGGAGCAGCGATAGCTATACGGCCTGTACTGACCGGGTGTTGCACCGTATCCACTGAATGAAGAAACCGGTTCGGCAGCTACTGTAACGGTCTTTTTCACAGTCGAGTCTCCAGTTCGGAGCGGCTGTGGGTCGAAATTAAGTTGTAGCACTACCGACGTGTCTGTATGCCAGGCGATACCGAGGGGGGTGCGGGCTGGTACGACACGCGCTGGGGGCGCCTGTTCTACTGGGGGATACTGGTCGCGACGCTGGTCGGCGTGGCGGCGTCGGCGCTCGTCACGGGCCTCAAAATGCAGGTGGCGCCCGCGGTGTACCTGTTCGGGTTCCTCGGCGCGACGGTGTACGTGTTCACGAGTTTCGCGAAGGAGTTCGGGCGCGCGGGCCGCTACCGTCTGAAGATACTGAGCAGGACCGTCGCGGTGCTGCCGCTGGCGGCGGGCGTGTACTTGCTCGCGATGGCGTTCCCGGGCGTCGAGGGCGACCTGGACGCGCTCGCGGGAGCGGGCAGCGTCTCGGACGCCGACCGCCTCGTCGCCGGCCTGGTGTTTCTTGCGGGCATCTACGTGAGCGCGACCCTGAAGGCGCTCGGCGGCCTCGCGGAACGCCTGCTCGGCGTCGGCTCGCCGCGGCAGAACGACGGACCGGCGCGCCAGGAGTCCGGACCGGAATCAGCCGAAGAGACCGGGGCGTCGAGTGAGCCGTCCGCCGAATCTGCAGCGACCGACGCGCAGATGGACTCGGGGTCGACCGGCTCAGAGACTAACGCGCAGGCCGCCAATGCGGAAGCAGACGACGTACAGTCCGGCGATGCGGAAGCAGACGACGCACAGTCCGAAGGCGAACGCTAACAGAATCGAGCGTCCGCGAGCGCCGCAGGCGCGAGCGGTTCACTCCGCGACCGGAGGGAGGAGTGCGTTTCCGCAAATTTCTGCCGAGGGGGTCGCCCGTGGCGACCCCCACAGCGCAAAAAGTGCGTTTTAGACGCCGGTGCCGTACCGGAGGAGGCCGGCGATGCCGCCGAAGGCGGTGAGGAGCTGTTCGCCTTTCTCGAAGTCCGTGGAGATGAAGTGGGTGTCGGTGCCGCGCTGGT
>JBDGQF010000274.1:0-5986 GCA_042219255.1 Halobacterium sp.
CGTGAAGGTCTACGAGGGACTGCCGAGTGGCGGCCACGCGGGCAGCCGGCTCGCGCGCCTCCTGGACGCCGTCGGCGAGTCGACCGCCGACCCCGGCGCACTCCGGGGCGAACGGGTGGCGCTCGAACGCCGCGGCGGCGACTACCGCATCGACGTCGAGCGGACGCGGCGCCTCCACGAGCAGGCGGCGCCGGCGAGCGTGGACACGCACTCGCTGACCGAGGTTCCGATACTCTTGGGCGCGGTCGCCGGCCTGCTGGCGTTCTTCGCGACCCAGACCGCGTACGACTCGCTAGCGGTGCCAGTGGGAGTGCTCGCGGCTGTCACGCTCGCCGTCTCGCTCGGATTCGACGCGTGGCGTACCGTGGACGCGACGTGGTCGCCGCGCGCGCTCCCGTGGGCGGCCGGCGGCCTCGTTCCCGTCGTGAACGTCGGCGTCGCGGCCGCCTACCTCGCGCGGAAGACCGCAGTCGTCGACGACCCCGAGGAGGCCGACGAGGTGTGGCGAGACGTGCTCGTCGGCGCCACCGTCGCGTTCGCCGCCGGACTCGCGCTCGCCGCGTTCGAACCCTTGCTCGGCGTCGGTGCGACGCTGTTCGTGCACGCGTGGGCGCTCGCGCCGGTCGCCGTCTACCTCGACGGCGGCGCCGACCGGCACGACGGCGCGCCGCCGAACCGCGCGGCGTGGGTCGCCGGCGCAGTGGTTCTCGGCGGCGCGGGCGCGCTCATCTACCTCCTGCGCACCGACATCGTGTAGCTACAGCAGGTCGAGAATCCGCTCGCGGTCGCGGAAGTCCGCGGGCAGCGAGTCGGCGTCGAACCACCGCACGTCTTCGATTTCTGGTTCGCCAGTGGAGACGCGGACGAGCGGCGCCGCGCGCCGGCCGCCGACGCGCTCCCCCACGAACACGACGACCGGGACGTGGACGCGCTCGGGGCCGCCGTAGTCGATGGCGAAGTCGCGGGCGTACAGCACGTCCGTGACCTCGGCGTCGATGTTCGTCTCCTCGTGCGCCTCCCGGACGGCCGTCTCCACCAGGGGTTCCCCTGGCTCCTGCGCGCCCCCTGGGTTCATCCAGGCGTCGCCCTCGCCGTACCCCTGTTTCACGCCGAGGACGCGGTCGCCGTCCAGGACGACCAGGCCGCCGACGCCGGCCAGCCGGTCGAGTTGCTCGTCGACCGACGCCGGGAAGTCGTCCTCGGCGGCGTGCGCTGGCGGGTCGACTCGGAGCGGGTCGAGCAGTCGGTCGTCGTCGTCACCGCTGGCGTACTCCGCGACCGCCTGCTCGCGGAGGCGTCGCGCGCGCTCCCGGAGGCGTTCCGCGACCGTCTCGGCGTCCGGCATCGTCCGTCAGTTCGGTCGCGTGCGGCAAAAAGCCACGTCCGCCGACGGGTTTTTTCCCCGGCCGGGGCGTGCAGTCGGCCATGAGCATCCGCGCGGTCGCCGAGGAGGCCTACCGCGAGGCGTTCGGCATCCTCGTGCTGTCCGCGGTCGCCAGCGTGTTCTCCGGCGTCGTGCTCGGCGGGATGGAGCGCGAACTCACCGTCGTCCCCGGCCTCCTCACCATCGTCCCCGCGCTCCTCGCGACCAGGGGGAGCGTGTACGGGTCGCTCGGCGCGCGCCTCGCGACCGGCCTCCACCAGGGCCTCGTCGACCCCGAACTCTCGCTCCCAGACCGCCGCGTCCGGTCGGCCGTCGCCGCCGCGATGCTGAACGGCGTCGTCATCTCCGCGTTCGCCGCCGTCGCAGGGTACGCCATCCGGCACGGCCTCGACCTCCCCGTCGCGCCGCTGTCCGCGCTTGTCGTCGTCGCCGTCGTCGCCGGCGTGCTCTCCGGCCTCGGCCTCACGCTCGTCGTCATCGTCACCGTGTTCGTCGGCTACCGGCGCGGCCTCAACCCGGACGCCCTCGCCGGCCCCGTCGTCACCACCACCGGCGACGTCATCGGCATCGCCACCATGCTCGCCGGCGCGCGCGTCGCCATCCAGGCAGGGGTGGTCTGAGTGACCCAGGAGTGGACTGTCAGGGGCATCGTCGCCGCGACCTTCCCCCTCCTGCTCGTGCTCACCGTCCTCGAACTCTGGGGCGGCCTCGTGCTGAACGCCGGCCAGGCCGTCCTCACGCGCTACCCGTCGCTGTTGACGCTCGTCCCCGGCATCATCGCCGTCGCCGGCAACCTCGGCAGCGTGCTCGCCAGCCGGCTCTCCACCGCGTTCCACCTCGGCACGCTCTCGTTCGACCCAGCGGACGACGCGCTCGCCGGGAACGCGCTCGCGACGTTCGCGCTCGCCGCCACCCTCTTCCCCGCCGTCGGCGCCGGCGCGTGGGCCGCCCGGTACGCGCTCGGCGACGTCGAACTCGCGCTCGCCACCGTCGTGTTCATCGCCGCCGCCTCCGGCGTCCTGCTCGCCGTCGTCGCCGTCGCCATCGCCGTCGCCGCCACGTACGCCGCCTACCAGTTCCGACTCGACCCGGACGACGTCGTCATCCCCGTCGTCACCACCACCTGCGACGTGCTCGGCGTCGTCGTCTTCCTGCTCGTCGTCGGCGCCACCGTCTAGCTGCGAGCGAAACCAGTAATTCCGCGGAGTCGTAAGCGGGCGTGTGCAACTCGCCGCGCTGCTCGCGGCCGTCCTCCCACGGGTCGCCGTCGTCGCCGCCGCCATCGCCGTCGGCCTCACGCTCGCGAACCTCGCAGTCGCGTTCGGCGCCGTCCGGTACGTCGCCGGCCTCGCGCGCCCACTCACCGGCCCCGCCAATCTGCCGGACGAGGTCGGCACCGCGATTCTCGCGACCACCGCGTCGCCCACCGCCGGCTACGGCATGCTCAAGGAGTACAAGGACGCCGGCGTGCTCGACGACCGCGCGACCCTGATTGCCATCACCATCAACACGTTCTTCGGGTTCGTCCAGCACATCTTCACGTTCTACGCGCCCGTCCTGATTCCGATTCTCGGCCTGCACGTCGGCCTCATGTACGTCGGCGCGCGCGCCGGCGTCAGCCTCGCCATCACGCTCGCCGGCGTCGCCGCCGGCGCGCTCCTGCTCTCCGAGCGCAACGTCGCTCCAGCGACCGACGCGGACGTCGACCTCCCAGGCGACGACGACCAGACGCGCGGCGAAGCCGTCCGGGACGCGCTCGCGAAAACCAGGTCGAAGCTGTTCCGCATCGTGCCGCGACTCGCCGTCGTCTACACGCTCGTCGTCTACCTCACCACGGCCTACGACGTCACCGAGTACACCGCCGCCGCCCGCCCCCTCACCGACGCCGTCGGCCTGCCCTCGGCGAGCGTGCCTGTCGTTGCGACGTTCGCCGTCGACACGACGACGGGCGCCATCTTCATCGCGCCACAGGTACCGGGGACGTTCACGCCCGAGCAGGCCGTCGCGACGATGCTCGTCGGCGGCATCGTCTCGTTCGCCGTCTCCACGTTCAAGCGCTCCATCCCCTTCCAGTACGGCATCTGGGGCGCGCGCTTCGGCTCGAAAGTCATCGCCGTCAACGTCGCCGCGAAAGTCGTCTTCATCGCGCTGACCGTCGTCCTCCTGCTCGCCTGACGGCAGAAACCAACTGCTGGAGCGCGCTACTCGGGAGACTCGACTGGTTCGCCGTCCTGGGTCTTCGGCGCCAGATAGCCGATGAACGACTCGACGTCCGGTTCGTGGACGTCCACCTCGACGTGGATGTCGCCGAGTTCGTCCGGACTCCCCACGGAGAAGTTCACCTTCCCGACGAACGCCGCCTGCTTCTTCAGGTCGAAACTGAACCCCTGGTCGGTCTGGTTCCGGTGGAACTCCTTGCGCGCCGTGTCCAGGATGCGCTGCTCGAACAACTGCTCGCGCAGCGTCTCCACGTCGTGCGCCTCGGCGACCACGCGGTTTCCACGTGTTTCGACGTCCGCGTTCGGAAAGAGACCGGTCACAGCCTGCACGACGCGGTCGGTGACCTCTGTCGGCTGCACGGGCGCTGTGACCGTCACGTCCACGCTGTACACGACGCCGTGCTCGGTGTCACTCATCGGCGGTCACCTCCGTGCCCGTCTCCACGTCCTCGCCCTCACCGAGGTCGGCGGCCTCCACGAGCAGTTCCTCCACGCGCTCGTGGAACGCCGCCAGGCTCCCAGTGTTCTCGATGCGGACGTCCGCCTCGTCGATGGCTTCCGTCATCCCGAACCCCTTCTCGCGCTCCTCGCGCTCCGCGAGCGTCTCCCCCTCGACGTCGCCGGGCCGTCCGCGGCCCTCGATGCGCTCCCGGCGGAGGTCGTAGGGCGCGTACACTTCCACGAGCGTGAACGCGCCGTCGAACGCCTCCCGGAACTGCTCGACTTCCACGTCCGACCGGATGCCGTCCACGAGCACCACGTCGTTGTCTTCGAGGTGGTCGCGGATGATGGGGAGCGACCGCTCCGCGATGGCGCCGGGGCCGCGCTCCTCGCGGAGTTTCTGCGCGATGCGGCCGTGGTGTTCCGCCGGGTCGAGGCCGCGGTCGCGGCACTCCTGCCGGATGACGTCCCCCATGATGACGACGGGGACGCCGAGTTCCTCCGCGACGGTGGCAGCCTCGCTCTTGCCGCTGCCCGGCATCCCCACGGTACCGATAACTCTCATTACTACGACAGAGGTGGCGGCGGTACGTGTGTGCTTCGACTCGCCCCCGACGCCCGCACTCGACGCCAACCCGTCGGTTTTTAACCGATGCCGCGGTAATTTCCGGTGTCGGACAGCGCCCGGCCGGTCGGGGACACATGGCCAAACTCGGATAAGGCATCCGCCTTCTAAGCGGAGGATTCTGGGTTCAAATCCCAGTGTGTCCGTGTGGACGCCAAGACGAAAGGCGAAGTGACGGAGGCCATCGTCCTCGCGGAACTCGTGCAGCGAGACGTCGCCGTGGCGACACCGTTCGGCGAGAACCACCGGTACGACTTCGTCGTCGACGTCGCTGGCTGCTTCTACCGGCTCCAGTGCAAGACCGCGCGCTACGACGGCGACAGACTCCTGTTCCAGGTGAACAGCACGTCGCCCAGCAACACCGGCCAGACGAAAGACGATTACAAGGGCGACGTCGACTACTTCGTCGCACACTCGCGGTCGATGAGACGTACCTCGTCCCAATCGACGCCGTCGGCGTCTCCGTCAAGACGCTCCGCCTCGAAACCCCACAGAACAACCAGTCTGCGGGCGTCGACATGGCGGCGGACTACACGCTCGACACGCAACTCAACGCACTCCGAGTGCAGTCCGGCGGCACGCCGACCTGAAGCTGAGGGGCGACTAGGCAGTGCGTCGGTGAGAAGGCTGCCAGCCAGTGCTACGTGTGGCGGCTGGCGAGTGGAAGGTGGTCGTGCCCTGGTTCCGGCCCAGTGCGACCGGGAGTCGCGCCGACGGCGGTCACATCAGCTGAGCGACTTCGTCGAAGTCGGCGCGGCAGAACGGGCAGCGGTAGCTCGTTTCGAACCCCGTGGTCTGGGCGACGGTCCGCGTTTCGAGTTCGTGCATCGCGATGCCACGACCACAGTCCGGACAGTCGAGCTTAGGCACGTGACAACGGTAGACACGCCACTGACTTAAAACGAGGGTTGGTAGATGATAACATGCCAGAGCCGAGCGGGGCCGTTACGGGCGGGTAGGGAGCGTCCTGTCCGAACGGCCGCGCCGCGAGCGCGCTAAACGTCTTGTGGCAGCATGCGTTCTTGCAGGAAGCAGTGCGAGGAGACAGCCCAGGACACAGAACGTCGCGTACGGAACCGATTACGCGTCTCCGAACCCGTCTTCGAATTTGAACGTCCCGTCGCGCTGCACGACCTCACCGTCCACTTCGATGTAGGAGTCCTCGCTCATGTCCACAATCATGTCGACGTGTTTCGCGGACTCGTTCTGTTCGACGCCCTTGCCGACCGTCTCCGGGTACGCGCGGCCGAGCGCCATGTGGACGGTGTCGCCCATCTTCTCGTCGAACAGCATGTTGTACGTGAACCGGTCGATGTC
>JBDGQF010000252.1:0-5985 GCA_042219255.1 Halobacterium sp.
GTGTACTGCGTCCACTCCTGGGACGTCACGGGGTCGTTCACGCCCGTCGAGACAGAGGAGTAGCGCCGGTCAGGCGGGGACGTACCGTTCGCCGTCTTCGCGGACGAGGCCGCGCCCGCGGAGCGTCTTGAGGACGCTGTACAGCGTGATTCTCGGGACGTCGAGTTCCTCGTGGAGTTCGTCGAGCGTCGCGCTCTCCGCGGTGGAGAGGTAGAGGTAGACGAGTTTTCCGCGCGGCGACTCCACGCCAGTCGGCAACTGTCGAGTAGACATTCGTCACCCGACGAAATACGTTCGACAATAATAAAACCTGGCTTCGACGCCAGTCGAACACCACGGCGCCGTGGGGAGTACCACCGCGCAGCGAACACGTACGTTGATAGCAGTCCCCGCCGAACGTCCCCGCGTGTCGCGCCACGACCGCCTCGACCGCAACCCGACGCCCGGCCCGCGCAACTCCCTCTGGCACTGGCCGGACGCCAAACACCCGCTCCGGGTGGCGTTCAACTACGTCGTCATCGTCCTCGCGCGAATCTGTCCGAGCCTCCGCCTCAAGAACTGGCTGCTGCGCCGCATCGGCGTCACGGTCGGCGAGGGCGCCGCCTGGGGCCTCGAATCGACGCCCGACGTCTTCTGGCCGGAACGCATCACCGTCGGCGACGACGCCGTCGTCGGCTACGACGCCACCCTCCTCTGTCACGAGTTCCTCCAGGACGAGTACCGCCTCGGCGACGTCGCCGTCGGCGACCGCGCGATGATTGGCGCGGGCGCCGTCGTCCTCCCCGGCGTCACCATCGGTGAGGACGCACAGGTCGCCGCGAACTCCCTCGTCACCGACGACGTCCCCGCCGGCGAGACGGTGGCGGGTGTCCCTGCGGAACCGCTGGACTACGGCGCTAAGGAGGACGGAGGAGCGACGGAGACGTCCGGCTAGCGGGCGTCGCGGACGGCGGTAGCAACCGACTCGTCGTAGCCGCCCGGGACGAACACGCCGACGACGGCGAGCGCGAGCAGTGACGCGAACACGCCCCCGAGTGACACCGCGCCCACCGCGCTCACGATGGGGTTTACGGTGACGCCGGCGACTACGGCAGCGAGACCGAACGCGACGAACGCGAGCGCGAACGCCGCCCGCGTCGCGCGGTAGTGGACGGCCGCCGCGTACCAGAACACGCGCACGCGGCGTGCCAGCGTCGACGCGTCCGCCGCGCGCTCCGCGAGTCCCGCCGCGCCGGCCGTCGCGAACACGCCTGCGAGGAACGCCGACACGCCTGCGACGGCGAGCACGTAGACCCCTCCCGGCGGCCACACGGAGAACATGCCAGCGGCGACGGCGACCAAGACTGCGCCGAGCACGCCGAGGCGTCGCGCCCACGACCGACCGGCGTCCCGCGCCCACTCGCGGCGGCCTGCACTACCGACGACCGCGTACCCGAGGACGACCAGCGCGACGCCGCCCGCCACCGTGAACAGCCAGTCCACGCCCGTCATCTACGCACGCACCACGACGACGCCGCGCTCGAACACGAGGTGGTTCGGGAGCACGTACTCCCGGCCGTCGTCCTCGATGCGCGTCACGAACACGTCCACTTCCTGCACGATGCCCTCGTGTTCGCCGATAGCCACCTCGTCGCCGATGCCGTACGGCTGACGCAACAACAAGTAGACGCCCGCGGCCGCCGACGCCAACAACTGCCGGGTCGCCACCAGCGAGAACAGGATGAGTGCGCCCACGTACGCTAACAACAACACGACCAGCGGCTGGACGGCGACGCCGACCTGCGAGAGCGCGACCAGCACCGCCACGTACAGCACGCTGTACTTCACCGCCAATGGGATGACCGACAGCTCCGGGACTTTCACGCTGCGCAGACGCTCGCTCACCACGAGTTCGGCCTTGTCGCCGACGAGCACGCCGACGAACAGCACGACGACGGCGATGACGACGGACGGCAGGAACCCAACGATTGGATACCAGACGGCGTCCTGGACGGTGAGCTGTGCGACTTCCAGCGCGACCAGCGCGGAGAACGCGTAGATTATCCACGACGTCAGGCGTGCGACCAGCGACACCGTCGACGTCCCCACGTCGCGGGCCATCCGCTCGACGCTCGTCCCCTCCACGGCGTCGTCGACGTCCATCGCCGACAGCAAGCGCTCGTTCACGCGGCCGACCAGGTACCCCAGGACGATGCCCGTGAAGAACACGACTGCCGCGAGCAGATACCGGAAGTCCGCCTCGAACACCTGACTGAAGTCGACTTGCATGTCAGTACTCCTCGGGGTCGAGTTCGAGGACGAGTTCGCCGCTCTTGAACGCGCGCACGAGGCCGTCGGACTCCGAGAGCACGATGGCGACGGCGCTCGTGTCCCGCGTGATGGCGCCCGCGGCCATGTGCCGCGTCCCCAGGCCCTTCGGGATGTCCGTCCCCTCCGCGCCCGGTTCCAGGTAGCGGTACGCGGAGACGATTTTCCCCGAGTCCGAGATGACGAACGCCCCGTCCAGCCGCGAGAACTCCTTCAGCATCACGTTCACGATGGGGTCGCCGACGTGCACGTGGCTCTTCTCGAAGGGGTTGTACGACAGCGGCCGGCTCTTGTTCATCACTTTGCCGGCGTCCCCCACGACGAACAGCGCGCCGACGGGTTCGCCCTTCTGACCCTTCTTCCCGAGTTCGATGACGACCTCGAAGACGTCCCGGATGACGCCCGGTTCCGCCCGCGAGTTCGCGAACAGGTCGTAGATGCCGGAACTCCGCGACTCGTCGACTTTCGTGCGCGCGACCATGTCGACGTCGTCGCTGAACAGCGGCGCCGCACACCCCAGGTCGTCGCCGTCCTCGACGTACCCCTCCGTGAGCGCGCCCTCGATGCCGAACCGGATGCGTTCCTTGACTTCCTCGAACGCCAGCGGCAACTCCACGAACGAGTCCGCGCCCACGGTGTTCTCGGTGGCCACCACGACGAGGTCGGCGCCCCCGACGTCCTTCACGCGGTCGTAGTACGACCCGCTCGGGGAGAACACGAGCAACGCGTCGACGTCCGCGAGCACGTCCTCGAAGAGTTCCGGTGGCCTGACCATTTACTGGACGGAATCACCCCACGCGCAAAAAGGTTAGCGGCCCGTCTCCCGTCCGTCAGACAGCCGTCTGTCAGATTCCGCGCCGACGTGACACGCCGCCCGGAACGGCCCCCAGACTCATTCGGACTGCCTGCGACCCACCGGACGAGCGACGCCCGCTCGACTACCCATGACCGAACTCATCGAGGCAGTCACGCGACACGGCGACATCGATTCCGGCGAGGAAGCCCGCACCGCGACGCGCGCCGTCCTCGTCGCGCTCGGCAAACGCATCGCCCGCGGCGAAGCCGAAGACATCGCAGCCCACCTCTCCGGCGACCCCGCCGACTGGGTGGTTCAGGGAGACGGCGACGGCCCGACGTCGCTCTCGGTCGACGAGTTCGTCGCGTACGTCGCCGAGGAAGCAGACACGGACACCGACCGCGCCTGGGAGTACGTCGAAGCCGTCCTCGGCGGCTTCAGCGACGTCCTCACCGAAGCCGAGTTCCGCGGCATCACGTCGCAGTTCCCACCGGAGTACGACCGTCTGCTCGTCGAGACGTAGCGCGACCGGCGCCCCAAACGCCGCCAGTCCGGCGGAACGTACCGCGTCCGCCACCCCAATCGCCGCAAGTCAAGGGTCAGTCGTCCGCGCGGAGTTCCGTCGTGACGCGCTCGACGACCGCCGGCACCGCGGTAGCGAGGTGTTCGGCGGCCGCGTAGTGCCCCACGGCGCGCACGACCTCCCCGGTGTCCGGCGGTCCCTCGCGCGAGTCGCGCTCCGGGCGCCCGCCGAGCGCGCCGTCGCCCTGCGCGACCGCCTGCCACGCCGGCATCCCGACCACGCGCGAGACGAGAACCGGGCCGACCGCCAGCGCGTCCCGGACCGCGCTCGCGGCCGCGTTCCGCCGGTCGATTACCGCGTCCACGTCCGACGGCACCCCGTGTTTACCGCCCTGGATGGCTTCCACGACCGAGTCCATCGCCACCAGGCCGAGGAGCGCGCGCCCGGCCGCTGCGGCCGCGGACGCGTACGACCCCCACTGCCGGGAGCGCTCGGCCTCGCGCCTCGCGCCGAACACGACCCGGCGCGTCTCCGTGAACACGTGCTCGGCCGGCGTCCCCTCGACGTCCCGCTTGAAGTCACTGGGTTCCGCGTCCCGCCGCACGTACGGCTCGACCGGCCGCTGCGTCGGCACCATCGCGCGCTCCAGTCGCCTCGCCGCCGTCGCGACGTCACTCCAGTACGCGTCCATCCCGTCGTCCACGAACGCGTCGCGCAGCCCTGACGCGTCCGCTATCGAGGCACGGGCACGCTCCACGTCCCGCGCGAGTTCCCCCACCGCGAACACCGCCGCCCGCGGCCCGTCGGGAAACGACCGGTCGGACACCAGGTACCGGTGGCACGCGCCCGTGAGCGACTCTAGTTCGCGGTGCACCGCGAACGCCTCGACCGGACTCCCGCCGCGGTACGTCCACGACGACTCGAACCCAGTGAGGTCGCGCCGCACCGCCGCCCGCCGCTCCCGGAGCGCGCCAGCGTCAGCCTCACCGGCCGCGGCCGCGTACGCCGCCCGCACCTCCGCCGCACGCCCGCGCCGGTACCGCCAGTCGTCCAGCCACTCCAGCGTCCCACTCGCGGCCTCCACGCCCGAGAGCGACTCCGTCGCGCTGTCGCGCTGGTCTCGGAGGCGCCGCGTCACTGCCTCGTTCGGGAACGACACGTCCGCCGATACTTCGTCCAGGAGCGCCCGCGCTCGCTCCCGGTGCGCCCGCCCCAGGCGCTCCGGGACCGGCGCCGGATACGCCGACGGCTCCTCGAACGACCACTCCACCGCGCGCTCGCGCAACGCCTCACCGTCGAAACTCGCGCTCTGTCCACCGCTCCCAACGATGGGCAAGTCCGAACACCCGGCAAGCGCCGCGATACCGGTCGCGCCCCCAGCGAGGAACGCGCGCCGCGACCACCGCGTCACTCCCCACCACCCCCGCTCTCGCCGCCCGCACCCACACCGACCGGCTGCGGGTCACAGCCACTGCTCCACCCAGACCCGAACCCGGACGCGTCCGCCAGCGAGAACGGCACCCGCACCGCCACCCCGACCGTGTCCCGCCCGTCCGTACTGCAGGACACGTCCGCCGCCCGGAGCGACGAACAGTACTGCGTCTCCAGGCCGTTCCCGTCCCGCCACACGCCCCGCAACCGCAAGTCATAGCACTCGCGCACCTCGCGCGCCTCCAACAACACCGACGACGAAGCCAGGTCGGTCTCCGCGACGAACGACGCCAACTCCGCCGCCGCCTCACTCCCCTCCACGAACGACACCTCGTCCGCGTCCGCCTCGCCCGCCACGTACGCGTGCCCCCAGTGCTGGCCCTGCTCCCCCTCGCTGCGCTCCCCCCGCCAGAACAACGCCCCACCCTCCGGCTCCCGCGCCTTCACCACATCGTACGCCGTGACCGGCTCACGGCTCTCCGCCGACGACTCCTCGAACGAATCCTCGCTACTACACCCAGCCAGCGACACCACTACCGCACTACCCAGTGCCTGGAGGGCGCGCCGCCGAGACCAATCGGACATTGCCCAGTCGATTCTCCCGGCCCCACAAAAGATGTTCCGACGACTGAAAGACTGACTTCACAACGACCGACGGCGCGCGAGGACGAAAACCGCGCGACCAGAGTTGAACCGTTGCGAGAACTGCTCGCTCGCTCCGCTCGCTGCGCGTTCCTCGCAGGGTTCACCCTCTCCGCACTTCCGCTCTCACTTCAGTCAAACAAAATAGTGCGCAGGATCGGATTTGAACCAGAGGAAACCTCGCTCCGCTCGGTTTCCAGGGTTCAAACCGGTCTTGCTCTTCGCTCACTGCGTTCGCTCATGCGCGGGACCGGATTTGAACCGGCGGACCCCTACGGGATAGCGT
>JBDGQF010000420.1:0-5930 GCA_042219255.1 Halobacterium sp.
CATCGCTTCCGCGCTACGTCGCGACGACGGCGTACGTCATCAGGAACCCGAAGTAGAGGAGGACGAGGACGGCGAGCGCGCGCAGGCGGAACGACCGCAGGTCTTCGCCCTCGCTGCGGTACGCGTCCTCGTAGGCCTCGCGCTCGTGTTCGTCGAGGTCGTCGTAGTGTTCGAGGCCGCGGTGGAGGTCGCGGAGGCGCTCGGTGGGGAACGCGTCCCCACAGTACGGGCACTCCGGCGCGTCAGGCGGCACGTCAGTCTGCTCGGCGTCCGTCCCGCGTGACGCATCGGCGTGAGTGTGGTCTGTTCCGGGCATTGTCACAGGTAGGGTGGTTCGACGGCGGGTTGGCCGACAATCCAGAGGCTGGTCATCGTGTAGAACACCATCACGAGCGTGAGCGCGTACTGGCTGCGGATTGCCTGGAGGCGGCCCGGGAATTCGTCGTAGGCGGCGGCGTGCGTGACCCAGATTGCGAGCAGGTGGCCGAGCAGGACGGCGGCGACGCCCACACCCGACAGCCAGCCCGGCAGGACGAGCGTGCGCGCGACAGGCGGGTCGAGTGGCGCGAGCAGCGACCCGACCAGCGACGGCGACAGCGCGAGCGCGTACACGAGGTAGTGCGCGAGGTGGTAGCCCGCGGCGATAGCCAACAGTGACGGCGCGAACCGGCGCGCGATGCGCGCGGCGTCCGTGTACGTGGGCGCCGTCTCGCGGGCGGTGCGGGCGGCCCACCAGTACAGGCGGTGGAACGCGAGGAAGCCGGCGAGCAGCGCGGCCGGATACAGCAGTGGTGCCGGGAAGCCACTGGAGACGACAGCCCGCGCGAACGACGCCCACGCGGGCGTGCCCACGAGGCCGTCGTACGTCGTCCCCCAGAGGAGCGCGACGACGAACGCCACGCCGCCGTCCGTCGTGACCACGCCGTCGGTGAGCCGCATCGCGGGGAGGCGGAGTTCGACGCCGTCCGCCGTGCGCTGGACGGGCGCGACGGCGCCGTACATGCGGAACAGCCGCGAGAGCGGGTCGACGCCGCCGAACCACTGGTCGTGGCCGACGGCGACGACGCCGACGACGGCGAGCGCGAGGTAGCCCAGCGCCGCGGCGGCGAGCAGTTTCGGGTCGTCGGCGAGCGGGCTGACGACTTCGAACCACACGAGCGCGAGCAGGAACGC
The DNA here is from genome assembly GCA_042219255.1 of Halobacterium sp. GTDB lineage: Archaea > Halobacteriota > Halobacteria > Halobacteriales > Halobacteriaceae > Halobacterium. The sequence goes on from JBDGQF010000420.1 coordinate 1,174, forward strand.
CGTGGACGCCCACGCCGCGCGTCCCGGCGCGAGGCTGCCGTCGCGGTCGAGGAGTCCGGCGACCGGGCGCGTGAGCGTGCGGAACGGGTTCACCGCCGGCCACGCGTTCCCGACGAGGTACGTCGCCATCGCGAACGCCGCCCACCAGCCCACCCAGACGAGCATGATGGCGGCGTTCCGGAGCGAGTCCGACTGCGGGCCGGCGGACCCGGCGACCAGAACCACCGCGAACCCGGCGAGGCCGACGAGTCTGCCCGTCCACGCGAGCGCGCGGCGCGGCACCGGCAGGCCGCGCCGCCACTCGTGGACTGCAGCGACGAACTCGCGGTCGGTGACGAAACTCGCCAGCAGGAAGGACGCGCCGACGACGGCGCCGCCGGTCGAGAGGAACAGCCACGTCGGCACCGCGAGGTCCTGGCCGCTGGCGTCCCTGAGACTGCCGCCGTGTGCGACCGCGACGCCACACACTGCCGTCAGTCCGACGACGAACCCGGCGAGCCGCGCACCCCGGCGAGACATACACGACGGTTGCAGGCGGGCACGTGTCAGGATTGCGGTACGGCGCCGCCGCGGACGGAGTTGGATGGCTTTTTAGTACTCGGCCCGCAAGCCGCTGGTATGACCGTCACGGACGACTCGACCGACGACCACGGCCACCACTTGCCGGCCGTGGAGGACTGGCCGAAGGGCTTCGGCGAGGCCAGCTGGTGGCCGTTCGTCACCGCGCTCGGCGCCGCGGGCTTCTACGTCGCCGCCGCGCTGTGGGTGCTCGGGGAGAACACCGACCTCGTCGGCCCGACGGCCGGCCCCGTCGTCTTCGTCGGGACGACGCTCGTCTTCCTCGCCGGACTGTACGGCTGGGTGTACCACGCCTTCGTGAAGCACTTCTGGACCCGGGAGACGACGGGCGGCGAGAGCCTCCGCTGGGGGATGCTGTTGTTCCTCGGCTCCGAAATCGCGACGTTCGGCGCTGGCTTCGCGTACTACTTCTTCATCCGCGCGGGCGCCCAGTGGTCGCGGGCCGTCGAGCACGTGCCCGAGGGCTTCCTCGGCGCGCTCGTCATCGCGAACACCATCATCCTCGTCATCTCCAGTATCACGCTGCACTACGCGCACGTCGAACTCCGGAAGGGCAACCGGTCGCGGTTCATCGGCCTGCTCGCCGCGACGCTCGTGCTCGGCCTGGTGTTCATCGCCGGCCAGATTTACGAGTACTACGAGTTCATCGTCCACGAGGGCCTGACGCTCTCCGGCGGCGTCTTCGAGAGCGCGTTCTTCGGGCTGACCGGCCTGCACGGCCTCCACGTCTCCCTCGGCGCAGTCCTCATCGCCATCGTGCTGTGGCGCGGCATCAAGGGCCAGTACTCCGCCGACCGCCACGTCTCCGTGACGACGGTGTCGATGTACTGGCACTTCGTCGACGCCGTCTGGATTCTGCTCGTCGTCGTGCTGTACGTCGGGTCGGTCGTCGGTCACTGACCGAACGAACTGTTTTTTCCCGCTGACCGCGAACGCGCAGTCGTGACAGTCGACGCCGACAGACTCCGCGACCGCATCGACGCGCCGGTCGTCCACCACGAGTCGATTCCGAGCACGAACGACGTCGCGCGTGCGGAGGGGCGTGACGGCGCGCCCCACGGCACGTACGTTGTCGCGGACGAACAGACAGCGGGCCGCGGCCGCACGGGCAACGTGTGGGCGTCGCCGCCTGGCGGCGTCTGGTCGAGCACGCTCGTCCGACCGGACTTCGGCGCGGGCCACGTCGGCCGCCTGACGTTCGCTGGTGGTCTCGCTGCCGCCGAGACCGTCGAGGCGTTCGGCGTGGACGCGGGCCTGAAGTGGCCGAACGACGTGGTCGTCGACAGCGAGGCCGGCCGCGCGAAACTCTGCGGTATTCTCACCGAAGCGGTCGTCGACGAGGTGCCGGTTGCCGGCAAGCCCGTGGACGAAGTGCTGCCGGGCACCGACCCCGACGAGGCCGACCTGTCGTTCGCCGTGCTCGGCATCGGCGTGAACGCAAACCTCGACGCCGCCGACCTGGACGTGGACAGGGACGTGACCACGCTGCGCGCGGAAGTCGGTGACGTGGACGCGACCGACGTCGCGGCGACGCTGCACGACCGCCTCCTGTCCTGGGTCGACCGCGTGGCGGCCGACGACGGGTTCGCCGACGCGCTCGACGAGTGGCGCGCGCGGAGCGCGACGCTCGGCGACCGCGTGCGCGTCCAGACGCGCGACGGCGAGACAGTCGAAGGACTCGCGGACAGCGTGACCTCGCGCGGCGCGCTCGTCGTCGACACCGGCGACGGCCGCGTCGAAGTCACGGAAGGCGAGTGCGCGCGCCTCCGACGGTCGTAGCCCAGCGGGCGCATTCTCGGTCGGCGGAGCAGTCGGACGCGGACGCGCCACTAGCAGTAATCGAGTGTCGACGCGCCGCTAGCAGCTATCGACCGCAAGGCGTCGCTCCGAGAAACGGGCCGGCAACGAAAACGAGCGACTTCGAGACGAGAACGAGCGACTTCGAGAGAAACGGTGTGCGGCCGCGTCAGACGGTCGTGTTCTCGGGGTCTTCGACCCACTCCTGGTACTTGTCTTCCTCGACGACGACGATTTTCCCGAGCATCTCGGAGTGGCCCTGCCCGCAGAACTCCGCGCAGTAGAGCTGGTAGGTGCCCTTCTCCGTGATGTTCGTGATGATGTAGTTGGTCTGGCCGGGGACGGCGTCGGCCTTCAGGCCGATTTCGGGCGCGTGGAACGCGTGAATGACGTCCTTCGACTGGGTGCGTATCACGAGTTTCGTGTCCTCGGGGACGACCATCGGCTGGTTCCCGACGTCGACGTCCCCGATTGCGGTCCCGGAACTCACCGTGAGGTTCTCCTCCGGATAGTTGTAGTTCCAGTACCACTGGACGCCGACGGCGTCGACGACGACGGTGTCGTCTTCGGCCATCGCGGCCTGGGCGTCGGCCTGGGTCGCGGTGACGGTGTTCGCGCCCATGACGCCGTACGCGGCGACGCCGACGAACAGGAGGACGACGGCGGTGGCGACGGTCCACGTGATTTCCAGCCGGCGGTTCTCCTTCGTCGGTTTCGCCTCGTCGTTGCTCCGGAACTTCCACACCGTGTACACGAGGATGCCCTCGACCAGGAGCGTGATGGGCAGCGCTGCCGCGAGCAGCATCGAGTTCAGGTCGCGGATGAGCTGCTCGGTCACCGACTGGTACTGCGCGGCGGCGACCGGGTCGACGAAAGCGGCGAGGAAGCCGACGGCGGCGACGAGAACGGGTGCGAGCCGCTTGCCTCTCATGCTACCGTCTGCTTCGGAGCGGTTCCATAAATAGGTGCTGAAAGCGCCCGTCGGCGAGTCGGATAGGCTAAGTGGCGCGGGTCGTAACCCCCAGACGAGAGCAGTTCGTGACTCGACACACACCAGACCGGTTCACGGCGGTGCTCGCGGCGGCCGCGATGGGCGTGTACGCGCTCCTCGTGGTGGGCGCGACGTCCGCGCTGACGAACGCGGCGAGCGCGTGCCGTTCGTGGCCGGCGTGTAACGGTCGCTGGTTCGCCGTGGACTCGCTGTCGCTGGCGGTCGTCTGGGGCCACCGCACGGCGGCAGTCGTGACTGGCGGCCTCGTGGTGGCTGCCGCGGTGCTGGCGTGGCGCCGCGACACCGGACGGCGCGTCCGCGCAGCCGTCACTGTCGCCCTCCTTGCCTACCCCGTTCAGGTGGGTGTCGGCGCGTTCACGGCGACGTCGGGTTCCTCCGCCGCAGTGAGCGCGATGCACCTCGCGCTCGGCGTCCTCATCTTCGCGGGCCTCGTCGCCGCGCTCGCGTGGACGCTCGAACGCCAGACGGGACACCTGCCGTCGGCGGAGTGGGAGGGCGAACCGAAGAGCGACGACGACACCGACTCCGCGCCCTCGGAGGGGCCGCTGGCGACGGCGTACGCGTACTTCCGGTTGACGAAGCCGCGGTTGATGTGGCTGCTGTGCCTCGTCGCCGCGGCGGGGATGGCGCTGGCCGCCGGGCCAACGCTCCGGATGGACACCGTGGCGTTCACGCTCGGCGGCGGCGTGCTCGCCATCGGCGCGTCCGGGACGTTCAACCACGTCCTCGAACGCGAGAAGGACAAGAAGATGTCGCGGACGGACGACCGCCCAATCGCGACCGACCGCATCCCGAAGCGGAACGCGCTCGCGTTCGGGTTCGCGCTCGCGGCGGCGTCGCTCGTGGCGTTCTACAGCGTGAACCTCCTGACGGCGGCGCTCGGCCTGACCGCCATCGTCTTCTACTCCGTGGTTTACACGCTCGTCCTGAAGCCGAACACCCGCCAGAGCACGGTCATCGGCGGCGCGGCGGGCGCGCTCCCCGCGCTCATCGGCTGGGCGGCCGTGACCGGCGAGGTGGGCGTCGCGGGCCTCGCGCTCGCGACGGTCATCTTCCTGTGGACGCCCGCGCACTTCTACAACCTCGCGCTCGCGTACAAGGACGACTACGAGCGCGGCGGCTTCCCCCTGATGCCGGTCGTCAGCGGCGAAGCGACGACGCGCAAGCACATCGTCTACTACCTCGGCGCGACGCTCGTCTCCGCGATGGCGCTCGCGGCGGTCACGCCGCTTGGCCTCCTGTACGCGGCGACGACCACCGTCTTCGGCGCGGTGTTCCTGTACGCCGCCGTCCGCCTGCACCGCGAGCGCGACCGGCCGGCCGCGATGCGGGCGTTCCACGCGTCGAACGCCTACCTCGGCTGTCTGCT
>JBDGQF010000052.1:0-5890 GCA_042219255.1 Halobacterium sp.
CGCGGCTACGAGAAAATCTACAACAGCGTCCCCGCGAGCAACGAGGACGCCATCGCGTTCCTCGAGGAGCACGGCTGGGCGGTGGAAGCGCGCCGCAGCGACCACTACAAGCTCGGCGACGAGTACGTCGACGAAGTGATGCTGGACGTCAGGCTCTGAGCCGACCGTGCACCGACCGCGATGACAGCGACGTGCGCGGAGGACGGCTGCGAGCGGCCGGCGGCCGTCCGCGTCCACGACCCGCGCGGCGCCGACAGGGACGTCTGCACAGCGTGCGCCCGCAGTCTCAGCCAGCGCGAGGGCGTGGTCGCGGCGCCCATCGAGGACGCGGACGCGGAGTGGCCCTAGTCTTCTTCGAGGAGTTCGCGCTCGATGTCCGGACTGCCGCCCGTGACGCCGGCCAGCCTCCGCGTGACCGTGTCGAAGAACACGACGAGCGGCCACAGCGCGTAGCCGACGAGCTGGAGCGGCCTCGCGGCGGTGAGCGCCCACGTGTCGGCGTTCGCGAGCCCCCACGACTTCGGGAGAATCTCCCCGCAGACGAGCACGAGCGAGGTGGCGACGAGCGTCGTGCCGACGACGGCCCACTGCGGCGGCAGGTACGCGACCAGCAACACCGTGAGGATGCTGGACGTGGCGATGTTCACGACGTTGTTCCCCACGAGAATTGTCACGAGCAAGCGGTGTGGGTCGTCGCGCAGGCGCTTGAGGCGTTGGCCGCGCTCGTCCCCTGCGGCGAGTTCGTCGAGGCGTTCCGGCGTCAGCGAGAACAGCGCAATCTCCGTGCTGGAGAAGAACGCCGACACCGCAAGCAGCACGACGACCGCCGCGAGTGACACGACGACGGCGTATTCGAGTGGCATACCGCACGGGACGGCCGGCCGCCTCAAAGGCGTTGGTGGCAGCGGACACGCCGTCCGCTCCGCGCCCGCGAGCGCGCTCCGGCGCGAGACCAACCCTTAAGAGGCGCGCCCGCAGTGGTGTCGGCATGGTAACAGTCGAGGAGGCCGCGCTCTGGACGCACGTCGCGGCGGGCGTCGTCGCGCTGGTCGCCGGCGGGGTCGCGCTCGCCACCGAGAAGGGCGGCCTGCGGCACCGGCGCGCCGGCAAGGTGTACGTCGCGTCGATGGGCGTCGTCGTGGTGACCGTCCTCCCGCTGTTCGCCGTCGAGCAGTCGTTCTTCCGGACGTTCCTGCTGCTGGTCGCGGTGTTCAGCGGCTACTTCGCGCTCTCCGGCTACCGCGCGCTCGCCAGGAAGCGCCCGGACGACGGCCCCGGACTCGTCGACGGGGCGGCGGCAATCGCGGTGGCAGTCGCGTCCCTCGTCCTGGGCGCGTGGGGGGTCTCGGTCGTCGCCGGCGGCGACTCCTTTGGCGTCGTGATGGTCGTCTTCGGCGCCATCGGCGTGCTCGTCGGCGCCAGCGACCTGCGCGCGTTCCGCGCCGGCGGCGACGACTCCTGGCTCGTCAGCCACCTCTCCCGGATGGTCGGCGCGTACATCGCGACGGTCACCGCGGTCTCCGTCGTCAACCTCGAAGCCGCGCCGGCAGTCGTCGCGTGGCTGTGGCCGACGGCAGTCGGCGTTCCGCTCATCTTCTACTGGCAGGCCGAGTACGGCAACGAGGGCCCGCTCGCCGGGAGAATCTAGTCGTCTGTCCACTTCGCGTCCGCGAGCGTGCGCTGGACGGCTTCCTCGCCGACAGCGCGCGCGAGCGTCTCGTAGCCCGCACGCTCCGCGCGGTCGCTGGCGTCCGCGACCAGGCGGGAGACGATGAACTCCGGCGTGGACTTCCCCACCGTCTCGAAGCGCGGCTGGTAGTCCACGAGCAGTTCGAGTTCCTGGTCTAAGCCCTCCGCGAAGATGCCGTCCGTGCGCGCCGTCTCGGGCAGCGGCTCCAGGTCGTCCGCGAGGTGCGTGACGAACACGCCCAGCGCCTCCTCGTCGACGGTGAGCGTCACGAGGCCGTGCAGGAGGTCGGCGGCGCTCCCGGGCTCGGTGATGGCCTCGAACTCGTCGACGAGCATGAGGGTGCGGTCGCCCTTCGACACCGGCGGCACCACGGAGTTCAGCGTCGCTTCCAGCACGCCGGCGTTGAACGAGGCGTGGCGCCGGTGGAAGACAATGGCGTCGACCTGGCCGACCTCGGCCTGCTCGGCGGGCACCGGCAGCCCCATGTGCGCGAGCAGCGCGACCTGGCACAGCGTCTCCAGCAGCGTCGTCTTCCCGCCGGAGTTCGCGCCCGTGAGCACGGCGACGCGGTCGCCCGTCGGCGGGTGCGCGAGGCCGTGCTCGCCGACCGCGTACGTCACCGACTGCACGTCCACGCCGTCCCCCGCCAGCGAGAGGTTGCGCGCGTGCTCGACGGCGACGGCGTCGCGGTCGACGAACTCGGGGCGCGTCAGGTCGAACGCGTCCGCGAACCGCGCCAGCGACAGGTCGAGCGCGAGGTCGCTGACCGCCGCGACGGCGGCGTCGACCTCCTCGCGCGCGGTGGAGATGTCGCCCCGGAGTTCCGCTTCGACCTCGTCCTCGCGGTCGCGCTCGCGCTCCCGGACGTCCTCGCCGAGGTCGCGCAGCGTCGTGCTCACGAAGTCGGTGGCGTCCGCGGCGTCGAACGCCATCGCCTCCCGGACGAGCCGCGGCTCCACGTCCGTCTCCGTGGCGACGTACTGCACGAACGCCTCCCGGAACGCCTCCGTCCCCTGGACGCCCTGCGACCGCACCGCTTCGAGGACGGCCGCGGTGTCCCGGCCGAGCTGTTCGACCGCGTCGGCCTGCTCGCGCAGGCGGTCGAGTTTCGCGTCCGCGCCGTCCGCCACCCCGTCCCCGGTGAGGTAGCGGAGCGCGTCCGCCGCGTCCGCGAGGCTGTCCCGGTCGAGCGCCGTCACCGCCGAGAAGACGCCTGCGTCGGTGGTATCGTCGAGCGCGTCCTGGAGCGCGAGCGCCGTGTCCACGGCTGCGCGCTGGCTGTCGCCGACGGCGTCGTGCGCCCCGAACGTCTCCAGCACTGCGTCCCTGGTCTCGGCGTCGAGGCGCGCCCACGTCTCGCGCGCCGCCTCCACGTCGTCCAATCGGGACTCCATCTCCCCGCGGTCGGTCAGCGGCGTCAACACGCGGATGCGGTCGGCGGCACCCGGCGTGACGGCGTGCTCGGCCGCCAGCCCCACGAGTTCCTTGTAGACGGCGCGCGCGTCGTCCGTCGCCAGCACGTCCATCCCCTCGCCGCCGTTCGCGCGCCGCAGGATGCGCGTCGCCCGGCCGCGCGAGATGCCGGCGTCCGTGAGCGCGCGGACGTCCGCCGACTCGATGGCGTCCACCGCCTCGGCCACCCCCAGCGACGACTCCAGGCGCTCGGCGGTCTTCGGCCCCACGCCCCAGTACTCCTCTAATCGCATACCTGCGACTGTGCGACCACGGCGGTAAAGCGTTACGTGCCATCGACTCTGCTCCGTGTGAGGAGACGACCAATCGACAGTGGCCAGACCTGAAAGCCCTCGGCGCGCTCGCGCACGCTCCGCGACATACCCCTCACTTCCCTCGGGGTAGTGGTCGCGGAGCGAGCGGGGCCTGCGGCCGCGAGCGCGCCTCGCCCTTTCAATCCGCCAGGGGTAGTTTGGGGCATCGCAGCAGCATCGCAGCGGAGTCTCACGGCTGCAGGTGGGAAGTCAGTCGCCAAGCAGTGCGTCGATTGCGTCGGCATCAGGGAGCGCCGCCATCCCACCCTGGGCAGTCGTCGCGAGCGCGCCGGCGGCGTTTGCGTATCGGAGCACGTCGCGGAGGCCTGAACGAGAGAGTCCTGGCTCGTATTGCGAGAGTGCGGCGGCGGTGAACGCGTCGCCGGCGCCAGTTGTGTCCACGACGTCGACATCGAACGAGGGCTCGGAGACGGCGGCGCGTTCTCCCGAGTCCGTGGCGTCGGAGACGACGGTGGCGCCGTCGCCGCCGCGCGTCAGGAAGACGGTGTGCGGGCCGAAGTCGAGCAGACGTGCGGCGACGCGTTCCGGGTCGGCTCTCGCGCCGCTGGGGTCGACATCGAGGACTGCGAGGTCGTCCGGACTGCAGTACAGGACGTCCGTGAGCGCGAGCGCGTCCCGGAAGGCGTCCGCGGCATCGCTGGGGTCGCTCCAGAGGTCCGTGCGCGTGTTCGGGTCGAAGGAGACGAGGCAGTCCGCGTCACTCGCGCGCTCGACGAGGTCGAGGGTGGCCGCGCGGCCGGCGTCGTCCGACAGCGCGACGCCGCCGACGTGGACGCACGCGCAGTCGGCGAGGGCGGCGTCTGGAACTGTCCCCGTCTCGAACGCCAGAGTCGCGGTGTCGGCCTCGTAGAACGTGAACGAGCGGTCGCCGTCCGGCGTCGGACTGACGACGGCGAGCGCGGTGGCGGCGTCGCCGCGGACGACGAACTCGCCGTCGAGGCCGTGGCCGGCGAGCGCGTCCGAGAGGTAGTCGCCGAACGGGTCGCCGCCGAGGCGCGTCCAGAACCGCGGCGGCGCGTCGAGCTTCGAGAGCGCGACGGCGACGTTCGCGGGCGCGCCGCCCGCCCTGTGCCGGAAACCGTCGACGGCGGCGAGGTCGCCGGGGCCGTCTGGAAAGAGGTCGACGAGCGTCTCGCCGGCGACCAGAAGGTCTGCGGCGTCCATGCTACGGGGCTGGGTGCGGAGGGACGTAAGCGGCGCGGGACCTCACTCGACGAACGCGAACACTTCGCTGCCCGCGAAGTTGACGACGCCGGCGACGCCGACGGCCGCGAGGTTCGCGGACAACCCAGGGAGGTGGAGGAGTTCGACGCCGCCGGCGAGCACGAGCGAGTACACGGCGAACCCGAGGACGTAGACGGACGCGTACCGGCCGAGGGCGCGCGGGAGCGAGCGCGGCGGCCGGTCGTACGTCACCGACCAGTTGAGCGCGAACGTCCACGCGGTGCCGCCGAAAAACGCCAGCGCGCCGGCGAGGACGTACGCGACAGGCGCGAGCACGAACACGGCGGCGTTCACGATTGCGCCGGTCGCGCCGACGACACCGAACTCCACGGCGCGGAGCGCTCTCGCCGGTCTGGCGACCCGGCCCACGCCGAGTGCGGCGAGCGCTGCTTCGACGCGGCGCTCGGCGGCGTCGACGACGCCTCCCATGTGGGGGTGGCCTAGCCGCTCCGGTCTGTTAAGTCCGGTGGCGGCCGACGCGCTCAGCGGCAGCGGGGACGCGGCAGGTCGACGCCGCCCCGCAATCGGAGGGCATAACAGCGGCCAGTCCGTGTGTCTCGCGCATGGACGCGGCGCTCGGACCGCCCGACAAGATGGCCGAGAGCGAGGGCGACCTCACGCCGATGATGAGCCAGTACTTCGAGCTCACGCGGCGCTACGAGGACGCGCTCGTGCTGTTCCAGGTCGGGGACTTCTACGAGCTATTCTGCGAGGCGGCGGAGGCGGCCGCCCGCATCTGCGAGATTACGCTGACGGCCCGCGAGGACTCCACGGGCCGGTACCCGATGGCGGGCGTCCCCATCGACAACGCCGAACCGTACATCGACGACCTGCTGGACGCCGGCTACCGGGTGGCGGTCGCCGACCAGGTCGAAGACCCCGAGGAGGTCACCGGCGTCGTCGAGCGCGCGGTGACTCGCGTGGTGACGCCGGGGACGCTGACCGAGGACGAACTGCTCGGCGGCGACGACAACAACTTCGTCGCGGCGCTGGCGGCAGACGACCGCACGAGACCGCGGCGTGACGGACAGTCCGGTGGCGACGGCCGGGACACGGTAGGCGGGTTCGGTCTCGCGCTGCTCGACGTGTCCACGGGCGACTTCTACGCGACGGGCCTCGGGGACGCGGCGCGCGTGCGGGACGAACTCGGCCGGTTCGCGCCCGCGGAACTGGTCACTGGGCCAGGGGT
>JBDGQF010000367.1:0-4540 GCA_042219255.1 Halobacterium sp.
AGCACGCGGTCGTCGAACGCGGCGACGACGAGGTCGTCCGCGCCGACGACGGAGACGTGTTTGTCGTCGCTGGCGAGCACGTTCCCTGACGCGTCGATGGTGAGCGTGTCGCCGAGCGTGGCGTTCTCGCCGTCGGCGAGGCGGAGGAGCGCGTCCCACGCGCCGACGTCGTCCCAGTCGAACGCCGCGGGGACGACGCGCACGTCGTCGGCGCGCTCCAGGACGGCGTAGTCGACGCTCACCACGTCGATGGCTGCGAACGCTTCGCGGACGCCGTCCGACCCCTCCGTTTCGAGTGCGTCGACGACCGGCGCGAGCGGGCCGTCGCGGGCGGCGTCGAGGAACGCGCCCGGCGTCCAGGCGAACATGCCCGCGTTCCAGAGGCAGCCGCGTTCGACGAACTCGCGGGCCGTCGCCTCGTCGGGTTTCTCGCGGAACTGCGCGACCGTGTAGTGGTCGCCGCGGTCGGCGTCCGGCTGGACGTACCCGTAGCCGGTCGCCGGCCGGTCTGGTTCGACGCCGAGCGTGACGAGCGCGCCCGTCCTCGCTGCAACCGAAACGGCGGTCTCGGCGGTGTCCCGGAACCCGTCGCCGACCACGTGGTCGCTGGGCAGACACAGCATCACGGTGTCGCCGGTGTCACTCTGGGCGCCGCCGTCTGTGGCGCACGCCTGGACTTCGCTCGCGGCGTACGCGAGCGCCGGGCCGGTGTCGCGGCCGGCCGGCTCCACGAGGACTGTGGCTTCGGGGACCTCCTCGCGGACGCGGTCTGCGTACGCCTCGCGGGTGACGACGTAGACGTCGTCCGCGAAGTCGACGCGGTCGGCGGTTCGTCGGAGGAGGCTGCGGTCGTCGTCGCCGAGTGCGAGGAACTGCTTGGGGCGGTGGCTGCGGCTCGCCGGATAGAGGCGCGTACCGGTGCCGCCGGCCAGCAGGACGGCGGCCGTCCGCGTCACGAGTCGACGCCTCCGGGCGGTGTCTGTGTCATACGCAGGGGTTCGACGACCGGCCTCAAAGGGCTGTCTCCGCCGCCCAGGGTTCCACTTCCACTCCGGTTACCACAATTTAAATACGGTGGCGAACCAACGTCGATGCGTCTCCCACCGAAACACACGCGGAGACGAATACGACCATGAGCGACCTTTCAGACACCGCTCGGGACATCCACGACGAGTTCTCCGAGCACGTCGACGCCACCGTCGACGACGTAGAAGAACGGCTAGAGAAACTGGTTACTGAGTACAAGGTGCCCGTCGACGAGGCGCGGCGCTCCGTCGAGAACCACTACCTCGACGAGGCCGGCCTCGACCGGGACGAACTCGGCGGCCGCGGCAACGACACCGTCGAAGTCGAGGACGTCGACGAACCCGAACAGTGGGTGGACATCACTGCGAAGGTCGTCGAACTCTGGGAGCCGCGCTCGGACTCCGTCGGGCAGGTCGGCCTGCTCGGCGACCCGACCGGCACCATCAAGTTCACGAAGTGGGCCAAGTCCGACCTCCAGAACCTCGAGGAGGGGAAGACGTACCGCCTCGGGAACGTCGTCACCGACGAGTACCAGGGCCGGTACTCCGTGAAACTCAACAAGACGACCACCATCGAGGAGGTCGACGAGGAGTTCGACGTCGGCGACAACGAGGACGTCGTCGAGGGCGCGCTCGTGGACATCCAGTCCGGGAGCGGCCTCATCAAGCGCTGCCCCGAGGAGGACTGCACGCGCGTCCTCCAGAACGGCCGCTGTTCGGAGCACGGCGAAGTGGAGGGCGAGTTCGACCTCCGCATCAAGGGCGTGCTCGACGACGGCCGCGACGTCCACGAAGTCATCTTCGACGAGGACGCCACGGAAGCGCTCACCGGCATCGGCCTCGAGGAAGCCAAACAGATGGCCAAAGACGCGCTCGACACCACCGTCGTCGCCGACGAGATGCGGTCGACGGTCCTCGGGAGCTACTACCGCGTGACCGGGCCGACGTTCGGCCGGTACGTGCTCGCCAACGAAACCGAACAACTGGACGGGCCGGCCGACCCGGAAGCCGTCCTCATCAAAGCGAGGTCGATATAGATGAGCAACGCACCCACTCGCGAAGTCGCGCGCCGCGTCTTCGCCGACGAGTTCAACGACGCCCAGTTCACGTTCAAGGAGTCCGAGGACGAGCGCGCGCCGCTGTACGCGCTGCTGCCGACGGGCGAGCGCGCGAACCGCGTGTTCGTCGTCGGCACCCTCACCGAGACGGAGGACATCGGCGAGGACTCCGAGTACTGGCGCGGCCGCGTCGTCGACCCGACGGGCACGTTCTTCGTGTACGCGGGCCAGTACCAGCCGGACGCGGCGTCCGCGCTCCGGGATGCCGACACGCCGCAGTACGTCGCCGTGGTCGGGAAGCCGCGCACGTTCGAGACGGACGACGGCTCCGTGAACGTCTCCCTGCGGCCGGAGTCCATCACGCCGGTGGACGAAGCCACCCGCGACCGCTGGGTGGTGGAGACGGCCGAACGCACGCTCGAACGCCTCGACGCCTTCGACGACGAGGGCAACGAGTACGCCGAGCGCGCGAAAGCCGAGTACGGGGAGGACGTCTCCGCGTACCGGCAGGCCGTCCTGGACGCCCTCGAGGACTTCGATACGGAGTCCGAGGAAGTGCCGGCGGACGCCTGACCGTCGCCGCGTGACGGCCGTCCAGGAACGGCCGACGACGACCCGTGACGACCCACTGACCGTTTTTTCGCCGCGCAGGGCGGAGCGCCCGCGGCAGTCGCGCCCGAACGCGAGTTCGTGAGTGTCTGACAAACCATTAATAGGGTCGACGCGCCTACCTGTGCGTAACCGATGGGGAACAAGAACAAGACAATCTCGTTCCGCGTGAACGAGGACAAGTTCGACGCGCTCCGAGACATCGCGGAGGAGCGCGACCTCTCGCTGTCCGCCGTGTTCCGCGACTACGTGGACTCGCTGGTCGCCCACGACGGCCGCGTCCGCGTCGTCCCCGAGAACGAGACGGACGCGACGGACGGCGACGAGTTCCCGCCGAAGGTCGAGGTGTCGAAGAGTTTCGTGCGCGAGCACGAGCGCCTCGAACTGGAAGCGAAACACCTCCGCGACCAGCTAGACGAACACAAGCGGTACATCAACCACCTCCGCGAGCAGGTGGAGGACGGCGACGACGTAGAGGAAGTCATCCAGCTAGAGGAACTGGACGGCGACGAGGAGGACGAGACCGAGCCCTACCAGTTGGGCTGACCGCCGGCCGACCGGCGAGGCGCGGTCGCCGCACGCGAGTTCTCGCAGTCAGACGTACGTCGCCCGGTCGCGCGCTTTGAACGCGACGAACACGAGCAGCGCGACAGCGGCGGCGCCGAGCAGCGCGGAAATCCACCAGTTGCTCGGGGACGCCATGAACGCGACCGTCGCGGACGTCATCGACAGGAACGCTGTCGACACCGCGAGCAGGGTCAGCGTCTCGAAGTTCATACCTACGACTTCCGCGGTCGGTCGGTAAAAACGCAGGGGGAACGCCGCGGCGACGGCCACGAGAGCCCGTAGACCGCCGGAAACCGACCGAGTGTGCGGGCGCGGTCGTCGCGTTACCGCGTGAGTTCGCGTTTCGCTCGGCTGGCGCGGTCGACCTGCTCGGGGCGGCCGTCGACGTCGGCGAGGTCTTCGACGGCTTCCAGCGTGCGCACCGCGTCGTCGAGGAACGAGTAGATGTCGCCGGGATAGGCGTACACCATGTAGTCGCTGGTCATCACGTTCACCATCGACTCGGGGTCGAGGCCTTCCGCGCGGAGTTCGAGGAGGTACTTGACGAACTTGCGCTCGGGGTGCCCGCAGTACGGACTGGAGTCGCAGCCGCAGTCGATGAAGTCCTCGGAGAAGTCCAGGACTTTCTCGCGCGTGGTCTCGTCGAGGTCGGAGAGGTCGCCCGTGAAGAGGATGTCGAGGGTCGCGCCGCTGAACGCGCTCTTCGGGAAGCGCGTGTCTATCTGGGACGCGATTTGCCGGTGGTTCTTCACGTAGATTTTGTCCGTGACGGCCACAGTCACCCGAGCGTAGGCGCGTTCCGCGGAAAAGCGTATCGTCCCGGTCGCTCTGCGACAGCGCCGGGTCAGGCGGTGGCGTCCAGTTCGTCGAAGAGGTCGCGGACGCGCGCCTCGATTTCGTCCCGGATAGCCGCGACCGCCGTCGGCGGCCGGCCGTCCGGGTCGTCGAGGCCCCAGTCGCGGTTCTCGCCCGCCCAGCCTGCGGGACAGACGTCGTCGGCGGAACACCCCATCGTAATCACGTAGTCGGCGTCCCGAATCTCGTCGAACGTGACCTCGCGGGGCGTCCGGCCGGAGACGTCGATGCCGGCGTCGGCCATCGCGTCGACGACTCCCTCGTGGACGTGGTCGGCGGGGTCGGTGCCCCCAGTGAGGATTTCGACGTCGTCGCGGCCGCGGCGGTCGCGTTCGCGCTCCGCGAACGCGGCGGCCATCTGGGAACGGCCCGCGTTCTGGACGCAGACAAAGGCGACGGTGGTGGTCACGCGACCACCTCCGAGCA
>JBDGQF010000367.1:4640-5888 GCA_042219255.1 Halobacterium sp.
GACGGGGACTTCGATGAGCGGGCCGACGACGGTGGTGAACGCGACGCCGGAGCCGACGCCGAACACGGCGACGGAGACGGCGATAGCGAGTTCGAAGTTGTTGGACGCGGCGGTGAACCCGATGGCGGTGGTCGTGGCGTAGTCGGCGCCGACTCCCTTCCCCATCGCGAAACTCACGAGGAACATCGCGACGAAGTAGACGGTGAGCGGGACGGCGACGAGGAGGACGTCCGCGGGCGCCGCGAGCAGTGCCTCGCCCTGCGTCGCGAACATCACGACGACGGTGAACAGGAGCGCGACGAGGGTCAGCGGGTCGATTTTCGGGACGAACTCGTCGTCGTACCAGGCCGCCGACTTCGCGCGCGTGCCGGCGTAGCGCGTGAGGAACCCGGCGGCGAACGGCACGCCGAGGAAGACGACGATGGCTTCGAACACTTGCGCTGGCGCGACGTCGAAGGCGGTGATGCCGGCGGCGAGCGCGTCGAGGCCGAGGAGGTCTGGCGCGGCGAGCGCGAACGCCCAGACGTAGACGCCGTACGTGAGAATCTGGAAGAGGCTGTTGAACGCGACGAGGCCGGTGACGTACTCCGTGGAGCCGTCGGCGAGTTCGTTCCAGACGAGCACCATCGCGATGCAGCGCGCCATCCCGATGAACACGAGGCCGAGGAAGTACTCGGGGCGCGCTGGCAGGCCGGGGACGACGCCGCCGAAGAACGCGACGGCGAGCGCGAACATGAGCGTCGGGCCGATGAGCCAGTTCTGCACGAGGCTGAGGCCGAGCACGCGCCAGTTCGAGAACACGGCGGGGAGCCGCGAGTAGTCGGCTTTCGCGAGCGGCGGGTACATCATCAACACGAGGCCGATTTCGACGAGGTGGAGGTCTCGAATCGGCTGCGTGACCGACGGCGCGACGGAGCCGACGCCGACGCCGACGGCCATCGCGGCGAAAATCCAGACGGTGAGGTACTTGTCGAGGAACGCCATCGACCGCGGGTCGCCGCACGCGTCACAGCCGCAGTCCGGGCCGTGGTCGTGCGCTGCCGTCGCTTCGGCCGCGCTAGTCATCTGTCACGCCCGTTTCGGCGGCGTCGAAGACGTCCGCCGCGAGGTCGGTGGCGTCGTAGTACCGCCAGTTCCCGTCCTTCCGGCGGGTGGCGAGTCCCGCGTCGACGAGGTCGGCGAGCGCGTGACTGACCGCGCTCTCGCTGACGTCGACGAGCGCTTCCAGTTCGCAGACGCAGCGTTCGT
>JBDGQF010000098.1:0-5885 GCA_042219255.1 Halobacterium sp.
CCGCGAGCGAGCGGAGGACGGCGACGTGCTGTTCGGCACCGTGGACTCGTGGCTGGTCTACAAGCTGACCGGCGAGCACGTGACGGACGTCACGAACGCGTCGCGGACGATGCTGTTCGACGTCCACGACCTCTCCTAGGACGACAGACTCCTCGACGAACTGCGCGTCCCGGAGGCGGTGCTGCCCGAGGTGCGGCCGTCCAGCGACAGCGACGTGTACGGCTACACGGACAACAGTGGGTTCCTGGGCGCCGAAATTCCGGTCACGGCCGCGCTCGGCGACCAGCAGGCGGCGCTGTTCGGGCAGACGTGCTTCGACGCCGGCGACGCCAAGAACACGTACGGCACGGGGTCGTTCTTCCTGCTGAACACGGGCGCGGAGCCAGTGGACAGCGACCACGGCCTCCTCACGACCATCGGCTTCCAGCAGACCGGCGAACCGCCGCGGTACGCCCTGAAGGGCTCGATTTTCGCGACCGGCGCCGCAATCGAGTGGCTCGAGGACGTCGACCTCGTGGACGACCCCGCCGAGACCGAGCGACTGGCGCGCTCCGTGGAGTCCACGGACGGCGTCTACTTCGTGCCGGCGTTCACCGGCCTGGGCGCGCCCCACTGGAACCAGCGCGCCCGCGGCACGCTCGTCGGCCTGACCCGGGGAACCCGCAAGGAGCACGTCGTGCGCGCCACGCTGGAGGCGATCGCGTACCAGACGCGGGACGTCGCGGAGGCGATGGAAGCGGACGCCGGCGTCGGCGTCAAACGGTTGCGCGTGGACGGCGGCGCGGTGAAGAACAACTTCCTCTGCCAGGTGCAGGCCGACGTCGTCGGTACCGAAGTCGTCAGGCCGGACGTCGACGAGACGACGGCGCTGGGCGCGGCGTAGGCCGCCGGACTCGCCGTCGACTACTGGGCGTCACTGGACGAGTTGCGCGAGAACTGGCGCGTCGACCAGTCGTTCGAGCCACGTGACCACGCAGACAGGGAGGCGCGGTACGAGCGGTGGCAAGAGGCCGTCGAGCGCGCGAAAGACTGGGCGCGAGAAACCGAGTGAGACTCCCGGAGCAGGCCTGGCGAGCGGCTGCCGGCGTCAGGCGTCGACTGCGTCCCGTATCCACTCGGCGAACGACGGCGCGACCGCTGCCTCGTCGAAGCGCTCGATGCACGGTTCGTCGTAGGGGTGTGCGGTCTGCACGAACGATTCGAGGTCGTCGTATGCGTCCGCCGTCGTCTTCGCGAGCAGGACGACTTCTTCGTCGTGGACGACGTCGCCCTCCCACCGATAGACGGAGTGCATGTTGAGAATGTTGACGCACGCGGCGTGGCGTTGTTCGACGAGCTGTTCGGCGAGTTCGCGGCCGGCTTCCGGTGGCGCGGTGACGTACACGGTCGGCATGCGCGTCCGGTCGCGCGCCGGCGAGTAAACAGTACTGGACGTTACCGCTCGGGGCCTGGCTCGGACTCCGGGCCCGGCTCCGGTTCCTCGCCGCTGTACTCGTCCTCGTAGGCGAGGTTCATAATCCACTGGGAGAACGCGTCGCCCTGCGGGTCGACCTCTTCCTCGCCGACGAACGGCGACAGCATCTGGCCCGCCATCAGCAGCGAGAAGTCGAGTTCGCGCTCGTCGATGACCGGCTCGATGTAGTACGTCGTGTTGCCGTTGTGGACGGCGTCCTCGCGCTCGACGAACCCCTTCTCTTCGAGTTTGGACGCGATGCGGCTGCCCTTCCGCGAGGAAACGTCCAGTTCCTTCCAGAAATCGCTCTGGTAGATGCCGCGGGTCTCGCGGACGAGTTCGAGGCCGCGTCGTTCGTCCTCCGAGAGGTCGTCCTCGGTGGCTTCGGCGCTCATGTACGTCACACCGGGAGCGACCGGTTTAAAGTTGACCGTCCCGGTCTCCCGGGGCGTCAGAACTCGGCGTCGACGCGCTCGTAGTCGGTCTCGCAGGGCGGGCCGTCCGCGAACTCGTAGTCGACGGTGCCGTCGGCGGCGACGGTCACGAGCGATGACGACCGCGTCCCGAACCCGTCCCGGTGGACGCACGCGCCGGTGTCGTGGTCGCGCAGCGTGTCTCTCGCGGCGGCCAGCCAGTCAGTCGGCGTCTCGTGGCCGGCGAGCGCGTCTCTGACGGCCCGTGATTTCTCGGTACCGTCGTCGAACCCGCGGTTCACGACGACGTGCGTGCCCTGGTCGAGGGCGTGCGTGCGGAGGACGCCGTCCCACTCCAGGAGGACGCACTCGCGGCGGTCGGCGACGACGAGGTTGAAGCCGGCGTACTCGCGGTCTGCGACCTCGCGTTCGACGGTCTCGATTGCCTCGTCGGCGTTGCTCGCGGCGAGCGCGTCCGTGACGAGCAGGCCGCGCGAGCGCTCGCCGCCGAAGTCGGCCCGCTCAGTGTACCGGTTGGTCACCGCGACGAACACGCGGTGTCCGTTCACGCCGAGCCACGTCCCGCCCGCCTCCTCGTCTCGCGGCATCAGAACTCGGGGGTTTGAGCCTTGGACGGCGGGCGGCGAGGACGGCCGGCCGACGGCTTCGTCGCGGTTCGCGCCCACTACGAGCGGCGCCTCGTCGAACGCCTGCCACGCGAATGCCAGCGTGCACACGGCCGACTGTTCGGTCCGCCCGCACTTAGTTGTCGTCGGCGAGCGCCGCCACGACGGCCTCGCGGTCGACAGTCCCGGACGCCGTCCGCGGCAGCGAGGACGCGAACTCGACGGTGCGCGGTCGCTTGTAGCCGGCGAGGCGGTCGTCGCAGAACGCGCGCAGTTCCGCTCGCGTCGGCCGGCGCTCGGCATCGGGCACGACGAGTGCGCCGACCCGCTCGCCCCACTCCTCGTCCGGAATCCCGACCACGGCGACGTCTTCGACGCCCGGGTGGTCGCGCAAGACGGCCGCGACTTCCTCCGGGTGGACGTTCTCGCCGCCGGTGACAATCTGGTCGGCCTGCCTGCCGCCGACGTAGAGGAATCCGTCGGCGTCGACGTACCCGAAGTCGCCAGTGCGGAGGCCGTGCTCGCAGAACCGCTCGCGCGAGGCGTCCGCGTCCAGGTAGCCCGGCGTGACAGTCGGGCCGGAGACGACGAGTTCGCCGCGCTCGCCCGCGGGCACCGGCCGGCAGTCCTCGTCGACGACCGTGACCTCGGTTCCGAGCAGCGGCCGGCCGACGCTCTGCGCGTGCTCGCGTGCCTGGCTGGCGCGCAGGGTCGCGACCTGCGACGTGGTCTCGGTCATGCCGTACGTCGGACAGACAGGGACGCCGGCGTCGAGCGCGCGCTCCACGAGCGCTGGGGGCGTCGGCGCGCCGCCGACGAGCGCGAACCGGAGGGAGTCCGCGACGTCCTGGTCGGCGTCGAGGAGGCGCTGGAGCATCGTCGGCACGAGCGAGACGCCGGTGCAGTCGTACGCGTCGAGGGCGTCCAGCACCGCGTCGGCGTCGAAGCCGTGCGTGAGCACTGCCGTGGTGCCGTACAGCGCCGACCGGAGGACGACGGACAGCCCCCCCATGTGGTACGTCGAGAGCGGGCAGAGCCAGCGGTCGTCCGGGAGCACGCCGAGGCGGAACGCGGACGCGGCGGCGCTCGCGGCGAAGTTCGCGTACGTGAGGCGGACGGCCTTCGGGTCGCCGGTCGTCCCGGACGTGAACATGAGCGCTCGCGTGTCCGTCCACGAGTTGTCGGCTGGGTCGACGGCCACGGGGTCGCGCGCCGCGAGTCGCTGGACGTCGCCGTCGGCGTCGACGCTGAGCGCGGGCGCGTCGAGTTCGCTGGCGGCGTCCTCGGTGTCCGCCTCGCAGACACAGACCACGGGGCCGACGGCTTCGGCCTGCGCGCGGAGTTCCGGGACGGCGAGGCGCGCGTTCAGGGGGACGAGGACGGCGCCGAGGCGGGCGCACGCGAACGTCAGGCCGACGAACGCCGGCCGCGTCTCCATCAGGACGGCGACCCTGTCGCCGCGCTCGACGCCGTGCGCGGCCAGCATTCCCGCGGTCGCTTCGACGTCGGCGTCCAGGCCCTCGTACGTCCAGGACGCGCTGGTAGTCGCGTCCACGAGCGCCGTCGCGTCCGGATTGCTCTCCGTTTGGAGCGCGACGGCGTCACGCATCCCCGTCACCTCCTGGGAGGTCGGCGTCCGGGTCGATTTCGACGCCCAGGCCGGGACTGTCTGGGACGTTCACGCGGCCGTCGCTCACTGGCGCTGGGTCGCTCGCGAGGTGGGCCGCGAGCAGGTCAGCGGTCGCGAGTCCGCACGCCGGAACGTCCGGAATGCTCGCGGCGAGGTGGACGGCCGCAGTCCGAGCGACCACGCCGTCGATGGTCGTCGTCACGACCGGCGTCACGTCGGCCTCGCGTGCGGCCCCTGCAGCGTCTCTCGCCACGTCGACGCCGCCGAGTGCCATCGGCTTCAGGACGACGTAGTCCGCGGCTTCGAGAACTTCGCTGACGCCGTACTCGGTGAGTGATTCGTCGAGCGCGATTGCGGCGCCGTCCGCGCGCAGGTCGGCATTGCCGGCGAGGTCGTGAGCGGGCAACGGCTGTTCGACGTACTCGACGACGTCCCCGAGCGCGTAACACGCGTCCTGTGCCTGCTCGCGCGTCCACGCGCCGTTCGCGTCCGCGCGCACCGCGAGGTCGGTGGCGTCCGCGACGCCCAGGACGCGCTCGACGTCCTCGCTGATCGGGCGCGCGCCGACCTTAACTTTCACCGTCTCGAAGCCTTCGCGTCCGGCGCGCCGCGCCGCCTCAACCGTCTCCTCGCGCGGCGCGTCGCCGATTGTGGCGTTCACCGGCACCGACGCTGCAGGGTCGTCAGTGCGGTGAGCAGCCAGCGACTCGCCTGCCCGCTTGCTCTCGGCGTCGAGTTTCGCGAGTGAGACGGCGTGGCGCGCCGCCGGCGCGTCCTCGCACGCGGCGAGGGCAGCGGCCCAGTCTTCGGCGTCGTCGGCCGCACGGAGTGCGCGCTCGCACTCCGCGTACGTCTCCGTCCATCGTCCGAGGGGGGTCGCCTCGCCCACGCCGCCGTCGCGGAAGCAGAGGAAGCCGCGGCGTTCCGAGATGCTGCCGCCGGCGGTTTCGAGCGGTCGCGCCAAGGGGAGGGAGAACGAGCGAATCATGCGGCGAGTCCGAGGCCGAACAGGGCGGCGTACAGCGCGAGCAGTTGGCCGTTCCGGGAGAGCGCCGGGTTCAGCGCGTCGCCGTCGGTGCGCGTGCACAGCGTCCGCGTCAGCGAGACGGCGAGCGGCAGCGAGAGCAACGGCAGGAGGACGGCGGGGTCGCCGGTGCGCGCGTAGAACCACGGCGGGACGGCGTACGCGAGCACGAACAGCGCGGCGTACTGGACGCGCGAGAACGTGTACCCGAACCGGACGGCGAGCGTGCGCTTGCCGGTCGTCGCGTCTTCCTCGCGGTCGCGGACGTTGTTCACGACGAGGATGTTCGTCGCGATGGCGGCGATTGGGAGGCTGGCGACCACGGACGAAAGCGTCACCGTCCCCTCGGGAATGCCGACAGGGATGCCGGACGCGACGACGGTGACTGCCTGGACGTAGTACGCGCCGGTGACGGCGACGACGCCGAAGAACACGAACACGAACAGGTCGCCGAGGCCGTGGTAGCCCAGCGGGTACGGGCCGCCGGTGTATGCGACGCCGGACGCGACGCTCAGGAGGCCGATTACGAGGATTGGGACGCCGCCGACGTAGACGAGATACGTGCCGACGAGGATAGCGGCCGCGAACGTCAAGTAGGTCGCGCGCTTGACTTCCTGGGGTTCGATGAGGCCGCCGGCGGTGACGCGCGTGAACCCCTCGCGTTCCTCCGTGTCCGCGCCCTGGACGGCGTCGTAGTAGTCGTTCGCGAAGTTCGTGCCTATCTGGATGAGCGCCGCGC
>JBDGQF010000099.1:0-5869 GCA_042219255.1 Halobacterium sp.
ACTCGTCCACCTGAAGAGTTCGAACATCAAGTACACGTACCTGAACGGGACGACGGCGACGCTGTACGACGCGAACGGTAACAACATCGGCGCGGCCCAGGGCGCGGGCGTCGCCGGCGTCGCACTCCGGAACGAGACGACGTTGTCGGTGACGGACTTCCAGGCCACCGCGACCGGTAACCAGAACGTGACTGTGGACGTCACCACCAACGAGGAACTCAGCGCGCTGAACGTCTCCCTGTCCGGGCCCGAGAACGCGTCGCTGACGCTCACGAGCGACTTCACGACCGGTGATTCGAGCGCCCCGTACACGTACACGGCGACGTACAACGGCAGCACGGACGGAGACTACACGGCACAGTTAGAGCGCGCGGAATCCACAGACGGCGACATGGTGTCCGACTCGCGGACTGACAGCGCCACCGTGGACGACGTGGTGCCGAACGTGTCGAGCGCGGACATCGTTGACGCGACTGACGGGGACGGCGAGGTCGAACCGGGTGACACCGTGTCCGTCACGGCGACGGTCACTGGGGACGTCGGCACGGTGGCGGTCGACCTGTCGGCGTTCGACGCGGGCACCGTGCAGTTGACGCACGATAGCGGCGACGCGTACAGCGCGAGCGCACAGGTCGGGGCCGGTGCCACGGGCGGGAACCAGTCCGCGACCGTCGTGGCCGACGACGGCCAGGGGAACAGTGATTCGGCGGTGACGGGGACGCTGTACGTCGACGCGTCGACGCTGACGGTCTCGCTGGGCGGCGACGTCACCGTCAGCGAGGACGAGCAAGTGCAGTTCTCGGTGGCGTCGGTGAGCAACGCCACCGGCGAGGTGTCCTTCGACTGGTCGATGGGCGACGGCGGGTCGCGGTCGGGCGAGAGCGTGGTCTACACGTACGTGACGCCCGGCACGTACACGGTGACCGTGGAGGCGACCGACGAGTCCGGCGAGACGGCGACCGCGTCGATGACGGTCGAGGTCGAGGCCGACAGTAGCGGTAGCGGTGGCGAGGAGACGACGACGGCGCAGTCCACCCAGACCACGGAGGCGCCGCAGACGACGGCGACGACCGAGAACACCGCGACGGAGAACACCGCGACGACCGAATCCGCGGACACGACGGAGAACACGCCGACCGAGAATACGCCGACTGAGAACACGCCGACGCCGACGACGGCCGCCGAGACGACCGAGAACACCGCGACGGGGACGCCGGCGAACGAGCAGACGCCGGGCGAGGCGCCCGGGTTCGGCGTCGCCGCGGCGGTCGTGGCGCTCGCCGCCGCTGCACTGCTCGCGCGGCGCGAGTAACGCACCCCGAATCGGGCGGGAGCGGCGCCCTCGTCCCCCGTTGCGTCGGTCGAAGCGACGACCTTTTCTACCACACGACGAAACAACCAGGTAATGAAACGGCGCACGTACCTGCGGACGGCCGGCGCGGCCGCGGTCGGCCTGACGACCGCTGGCTGCCTGCAAATCGGTGGCGGCGGTCCGAGCGGCCCGCTCCGCGTCGCGACGTACGACTCCTTTTTCGGGGACGAGGGGACGGCCGGCCGCTGGCTGAAGACCCAGTGGGAGGCCGACCACGACGTCGACGTGGAGTTCACTGCGCCGAGCAACGGCATCAACGAGTTCATCCAGCGCAAGCGCGAGGGCGCCGGCATCGACGCCGACCTGTACGTCGGCCTGAACACGCCGGAGCTCGTGCGCGTCGACGAACGGCTCCCGGACGAGGACTTGTTCGACGACCTGCGCGGCGACCTCGAGAACGACGGCGACGTGAAGGACGCGCTCGAAGTCGACCCGGAGAACCGCGCCGTCCCCTACGACACGGGATACATCTCGCTCGTGTACGACGGCACCGAGGTCGACAACCCTGGGACGTTCGACGCGCTCCTGGAACCCGAGTACGAGGGGACGCTGCTCGCGCAGAACGCCCAGTCCAGCGACCCCGGGATGGCGTTCCTCCTGTGGACGATTCACGAGAAGGGCGAGGACGGCTACCTCGACTACTGGGCGGGCCTCGTGGAGAACGACGTCCGGATTCTCGACGACTGGCAGCCGGCGTACGACGCGTTCCTGAACGACGAGCGCCCCATCGTGGTGTCGTACTCCACCGACCAGGTGTACTACAACAAGGAAGACCAGATTCCCCACCACCAGGTCGGGTTCCTGAACGACCAGGGGTACGCGAACCCGGAGACGGTCGCGCGGTTCGCTGACGCCGACCGGTCGGCGACGGCCGCGGAGTTCGTGGACTTCATGCTGACCGACGAGGCCCAGCGGAACATCGCCGTGAAGAACGTCCAGTTCCCGGCGACGACGTCGGCGTCGCTGCCCGAGGAGTACGCGAAATACGCCTACGAGCCGCCGGAGCCGGTGACGTTTACGTACGAGGAGCTCGCAGGGAACGTCGACGAATGGACCGAAGCCTGGGCGCAGCAGGTCGCGAGCAACTAGCGCGCGTGACCGACCGCCTCGGGCGCGCAGACGGCGGGCTGGCGGGTCGCGGCGGGCGACTCGTGCTGCCAGTCGTCGGCGCGGTGACGCTCGTCGTGCTCGGTGTCGTGTTCTACTATCCGGTCGCGACGGTGTTCGTCGAGGCGTTCGCGGACGCCGCGGCACCAATCCGAGCAGTCCTGGAGAGCGAGTTCTACATGGGCGCCGCGCACGGCGTGTTCGCGCACCCGACACAGGTTCCCGGCGACCTGCTGGAATGGGTCGCGAGCGTGCGCCCGCACGTCGCGTGGACCGGCGTCCTGCCGGACGTCTGGGTGTCGTATCCGGAAGTGAAGAAGGGGCTGTTCGGGTTCACGGCGTACCAGGCGGCGCTGTCGACGCTCGCGAGCGTGGCGCTGGGGCTGCCGGGCGCGTACGTGCTCGCGCGCTACGAGTTCCCGGGGCGGCGGACGCTGAAGTCGTTGACCATCCTGCCGTTCGTCCTCCCCTCCATCATGGTGGTCGTGGGGTTCGTCGCGACGTTCGGCACGTACGGCACGCTCAACGACGTGCTGACCGCGCTGGGGTTCGGGCGCGTGGAGTTGCTGTACACGCTGAAGGTCGTGGTGCTGGCGCACGCGTTCTACAACGCGCCGCTGGTCACGCGCATGGTGACGTCCGCGTGGGAGAACGTGGACGCCAGCGCCGTGGAGACGGCGCGCTCGCTGGGCGCGTCGCCGTTGCGCGCGTTCCGGGACGTCGTCGCGCCACAGTTGCTGCCGGCGCTCGCGGCGAGCGCGGTGTTAACGTTCGTGTTCACGTTCATGACGTTCCCCATCGTGCTCGGCCTCGGCGGCCTCCAGTTGGCGACAGTGGAGGTGTGGCTGTACGCGCGCGTCCAGAACCTCGACTACGAGACGGCGGCCGCGCTCGGCGCACTCGAAACAGTGGTGTCGCTGGCGCTCACGTACGTCTACCTGCGCTACGAGGCGCGGCGCGCGGCCAGCGGCACCGGCAACCCGCTGCCCCGGAAACGCCTGTTCTCGCTGGCGGGCGACCTCCGCGAGCGCGTCGTCCGTGCGGGAATCGGCGTGTACGGTGCCGTCGTCGCGCTCGTGTTCGTGGCGCCGCTGGCGTCGATGGTGCTGGCGAGTTTCGGCGGCGCCGCCGACCCGACGCTGGAGTGGTGGCGGTTCCTCGTGGAACGCCAGGGCAGTCGGACGGAGCCGACGGTCGCGGTGCGGAACTCGCTGTTGTTCGGCGTGGGGGCGCTCGCGCTCGCGCTCCCGATGGGCGTCGCCATCGCGGCGTTCTCAGCGCGCGGCGGCCGCGGCCGGAAACTCGCTGACGCCGTGCTGATGGCGCCGCTGGCCGTCTCCGGTATCGTCGTCGGTCTCGGGATGCTCCAGGCGCTCGTGTTCGGCGTGGAAATCGGGAGCACGCGCGTCAGCGTCGTCGGCCCGGCCGTCGTCGTCGCCGCGCACGCCGTCGCCGGGTACCCGTTCGTCGTGCGGAACGTCGCGCCGATGCTGACCGCCGTCGACCAGCGCCTCGTGGAGTCGGCGCGCGCGCTCGGCGCGTCCCGCGGTCGCGCGCTCTGGGACGTCGAACTCCCCCTGGTGTGGCCGGGCGTACTCGCTGGCGCGGCGTTCGCGTTCGCCATCAGCATCGGCGAGTTCGACGCCACCGTCCTGCTCGCGGGCGACAACGCGTACACGATGCCGGTCGCGCTGAAGCGCTACCTCGTCGACCGCACCGCCGGCCCGAGCGTCGGCCCTGCGGCGGCGATGGGGACGGTGTTGCTCGTCGTGACAGCCGCCAGTTTCGTGGTCATCGACCGCGTCGGCGGGAGGTACCGACCATGACTGCGTGGGCCTGCGACGCCGCGAGGGGGTGGCGCCTGTGACGCGACTGGAACTGGACGGCGTGACGCGCGAGTTCGGCGCGACGACCGCGGTCGACGACGTCTCCCTGAACGTGGAAGACGGCGAGTTCTTCACGCTCGTCGGGCCGTCTGGCTGCGGGAAGACGACGACGCTGCGACTGATTGCGGGGTTCGAGCCGCCAGATTCGGGGGACGTCCGGTTCGGCGGCGAGTCGATGACTGGCGTGCCGCCCGAGGACAGGGACGTCGGCATCGTGTTCCAGACGTACGCGCTGTTCCCGCACATGAGCGTCGCGGAGAACGTCGCGTACGGCCTGCGGTTCCGCGACCCGCCCGAGGGACAGACCACCGACGAGCGCGTCGCGGAACTCCTGGAACTCGTCGACCTGGAGGGGTTCGAGGAGCGCGACCCCGGGGAGCTTTCGGGCGGCCAGCAGCAGCGCGTCGCGCTCGCCAGGGCGCTCGCGCCGGGCCCGAGCGTGCTCCTGCTGGACGAACCGATGAGCGCGCTGGACGCGCGACTGCGCGAGCGGTTGCGCGTCCAGGTGAAAGAGATTCAGTCGGAACTGGACATCACGACGGTGTACGTGACGCACGACCAGAGCGAGGCGCTGGCCGTCTCCGACCGCGTCGCGGTGCTGAACGCGGGCCAGGTCGAGCAGGTGGGGACGCCGGAGGAAGTGTACCGCGAGCCGGCGTCCCGGTTCGTCGCGGAGTTCGTCGGCGACAACAACGTCTTCGAGGGGGGTCCTCCAGTCGAAACAGAGGGGTGTTCGGTTCGTGTCGGTGACGCGGAGTTCGAGGTTTCGGAACCGGTCGATGGCCGAACGACGCTTTGCATCCGCCCAGAGAACCTCTCCTTCGACTGGAACGTGAACCGGTTCGAAGTGGTCGTCGAGAACGTGGAGTTCCTCGGGGACGCCTACCGCGCGCACTGCGACTGGGACGGCCGCGACGTCCTCGTGAAGACGCGCGACGAACCGCCGACGGGCGAAGCGGTCGTGGGGTTCGACCCCGAGGACGCGACGCTACTGTAAGCGCGGCGTGGGAGGAACTGGGGCTCGTTACGGTGCGACGCCGACGGTGAGGAGCGTGCCGAACGTCCGGTAGCGCTCGACCATGTCCTCGCGCGTCTCGAACCCCTCGTAGGGGAACTCGCGCGCCGGCGGAATCTCGACCTCGCGGTCGGCGACGTTGTCCTGCTCGGCGACGTGGAGGCCGGCGTCCCGGAACGCCTCGCGGTACTGGGCCTTGTCCCAGCGCGTCATCTCCACGGTGATGTTCTCCTGCCAGTCGTGGCTGTGGACGTTCTCCTCGTAGTAGTTCACCGCACAGTAGAACGTCCCACCGGGACGCAGGACGCGCCGGACTTCCTCCAGGGTCTCGTGGGGGTCGCTGGCGTAGTAGAACGCCTCCATCGAGAACACGTGGTCGACGCTGTCGTCGGCGAACGGCAGACTCCCGAAGTCGCCGACGACGTAGCCTATCTGGTCGTCGTCCGTGTACGACCGCGCGTTCCGCGTCATCTCCGGCGCGCCGTCCAG
>JBDGQF010000426.1:0-5815 GCA_042219255.1 Halobacterium sp.
GGCCCCGCCATCATGTTGTCCGCGACGACGACGCCGCCGTCCGCGAGTTCCGGGCGGACGGCCTCGAAGGCGTCGACGTACTTGGCTTTCTCGTGGTCGACGAGCACGACGTCGAAGGGACCGTCGTAGCGCCGGAACGTCTCCATTGCGTCGCCGGCCTCGTACCGGACAGTCGCGCCGTGGCCCATTCGGTCGAGGAAGTCGCGCGCGGTGTCGAGGTTCTCGTCGTCGTAGTCCGTGAGCACGATTTCGCCGTCCGCGGGGAGCGCGCCGAGGAACCACGCCGCCGAATAGCCGAACCCGGAGCCGAACTCGAAAATCCGGTCGGCGCCCGCGAGTCGCGCGACCACTCGGAGGAGGTGGCCGACGTCCGGGCCGACCACGGGGAAGTCGCGCTCGCGGCCGTAGGCCGCCATCTCGTCGAGCAGCGGCGACGGCTCCGGGTTCGCGGCGTCGAGGAACGCCGACACCGTCGTGTCCAGTACCTGACTCATGGCTGGTGGGTGGCTGCCGCCGGACTTAGCCGTACCGGACGCGGCCGCGCCCCGTCGGCGAGGAACGAGCGGCGGCGGTCAGCGGTTCCGGCTGACCGGGAACTTCACGCGCTCGGGGTGTTCGTTGAACCGTTCGAGCACGCGGTCGTACAGTTCGTTCCGGAATTGCTGGGCGCCCTTCGGACTCGTGAGGTAGCGCACGCGTAGTTCCACCCAGGACTCCGCCTGCTTGACGTTCACGCTCGGCCTGTCCTAAACTTCCAGTTCGACCGGCGTCTCCGCGAGCTGGCGGCGGTAGCGTTCGACCTCGCGCGCCATCGTCTCGCCGAGGTACTCCTCCGTGGTGTCCCCGAGCAGGTCGCGCGCGAACGCGAGGTCGGTCTCGTAGGCGACCTGGACGGGGAGTTCGTTCCAGACGTACGGGAACTCCTCGCGGCTGAAGTTCACGACGTGGCTGGTGAGCACGACGCTGTTCGGCACGGTGATGTGGCGTCCCGACGGCTGGTTCGTGGAGACGAGTTCGCCGTTGACCTCCCAGAGCGTCGTGACGAGGTAGTCGACGTCGATGACGTCGCCCTTCGAGTCGTCGATGCGCACGCGGTCGCCGACCTCGTAGGGCTGTTTGGTCATGACGTACACCCAGCCGAGGAGGCTGAGCAAGGGTTGCTGGAGCGCGAGCGAGACGGCGACGCCGGCGACGCCGAGGGAGACGAGCGCGGGCACCCAGCGGTCGGTGACGACGCCGAGCACGGCGATGCCGGCGGCGACGAGGAACGCGAGTCTGAGGACGGACTGCGCGCGGTGGCGGCGGCGCTTGTCCATCGTCGCGGACAGCGTCAGCGACACCGCGACCTGGTAGGCGGCGCCGGCGGCGAACGCGACGCCGAGCGCGGCGAACAGGCGGCTCGCGGCGACGGCGAGCGAGATGCCGCCCACGGTGGCGTCGCCGACGAGTCCAGGTGCGCCCGCGGACGCGACGCCGCACGCGACCGCAGACAGCACGAGGACGGTGGCGCGTCTGGTCACGGCGGAGTGACGCGGGACGCGCCCAAAGAACCACCGGGGCGAGACGGCCGTGGCTCCTGTGGCGACGGCCGTGCCGTCAGTCGTCTTTTCGTTCGATTGCGCAGCCGCGCAGTCAGTCGTCCTTCCACTTGATGGAGCAGCCGCGCGACGGCCGCCACTCGGTGGTCACTTCTTCGCCCGCGAGCACGCTGTCGATGGCGTCGCGGACGTCGCCGGCTTCGCGCGTCGGTTCGTCGTCCGGATTGAGGGCGTCGTCGAGGCGGCCGTGGTAGGCGACTTCGAAGCCGTCGCCGGTGTTCCGGATGAGGAAGGGGTCTGGCGTGCAGACGGCGCCGTACGCGCGGGCGACGTCCTGGCTCTCGTCGCGGAGGTAGGCGTCGTACTGAATAGTGCCGTCCTCGACGAGTTCCCGCATGCGCTCGAAGGAGTCGTCTGGGTACTCCTCGGCGTCGTTGGGGTTGACGCCGACGACGGCGACGTCGTCGTAGTCGTCGGCGAGGTGGTTGAGCGCGTCGAACTTCGCTTTCGCGTACGGACAGTGGTTGCACGTGAACACGAGCAGGACGGCGTCGTACTCGGAGAAGTCGTCGAGCGCGTGCGTGTCGCCGTCCGTGCCGCGGAGTTCGAACGACGGCGCCGGGTCGCCCTGTGCCAGTTCGGCGTCG
Source organism: Halobacterium sp. (assembly GCA_042219255.1). Classification (GTDB taxonomy): domain Archaea; phylum Halobacteriota; class Halobacteria; order Halobacteriales; family Halobacteriaceae; genus Halobacterium. The sequence continues at coordinate 2,186 of JBDGQF010000426.1, forward strand.
GACTCCATTTCGACCATGCGTGGTCGTTGGCGCGGCGAGACAAAGACGGTTGGGTACCGGAACCGGCGGCCGCGTCAGGCGCGCACGTAGCCGTCGTCGGTGCGTTCGAGGACGCCCTCGTGGACGAGGTGGTCGAGGTGGGCGTACGCCTCGCCGGGGCCGTGGAGGATGTGGATGCGGGCCAGCGACCCGAACAGGTCGGCGCTGACCGCCCAGGGGGTCGCGGGCGCGAGGCGGTCGACGGCGTCGAGGACGCGCTCTGTGCGCTCGTCGTGGTGGGTGGCGATGTCGGCAGCGCGCTCCGAGGGCGCGAAGATGGCGCCGCGGTGACCGGGCCACGCGCGGTCGAGGTCGAGCGCCTGGACGCGGTCGAGGCTGTCGAGGTACTGGGCGAGCGGCCGGTCGACGCGGACGTCCGCGCCGCCGACGTTCGGCGTGTACTTCGGGAGGACGGCGTCGCCGACGAACGCCTCGCGGCGGCCGTCGCGCTCGAACACGTACGCGACGAGGCCGGCGGCGTGCCCTGGCAGGTGGACGACTTCGGCGTCGACGTCGCCGAGCGAGACAGTGTCGCCGTCCGCGACCGGCGTCACGTCGACAGGGCGGCCGCGAATCTCCGCGTGGAGTTCGCGGTAGTCGAAGAGTTCGCGCTGCTTGTCCTCGGGCGTCCCCCAGTCCGCGATGGCGTCGCGCTGGCGTTCCTCGACCGCGTCGACGGCGCCGTCCTCCTGCGCGACCAGTGGCGCGTCCGCCTCGTGGGCGTAGACGGTGGCGCCGCTCTCGTCCTGAATCGTGCCGGCGAGACCGGCGTGGTCGGAGTGCCAGTGCGTGAGCAACACCTGGTCGACGTCCGCGAGCGAGACGCCGCGCGCGTCGAGGGCGTCGCGGAGTTCGGCCTCCACCGCGGGCCGGTCGACGCCCGCGTCCACGAGCGTCGTCGGCGCGTCCGGGTCGTCAGCCCCCAAGAGGTAGACGCTGTTCCGCCCCTCGAAGGCGGCGTTCGTCAACTGAATCTGGTACACGGCGCCCGGTACGCGGCGATGCGATAAATGGCTACCTGACTCGGCAGGCCGGACACACGCCACCGGAGGGATAGCCGGTCTGTCAGCGCACGCGGTACGGTTCCGGGCCGACGAGGAACCGCCCGAGGTCGGCTTCGCGCTCGTAGTCGGTCGCCTGGATTGCGCGGAGCGCGTCGACGTACGCCGCCGCCGCGTCGTCGTCCCAGTCAGCGGGGTCGAGCGCGGGGACGACCAGCCAGCCGCTGCCGTGGAGTTCCGTGCCGTGGACGTCCGCGAGGTCGACGTCGTCGGGACTGATGGCGGTGTAGTTCGCGAGCACGTGGCGGGTCGCGCGCTCGCCGACGGGCAGGAGGACGTGCGCGGTGATGGCGCGCAGTTCCGCGTCGAAGAACGGCTCCAGTTCGGTGTAGTCGCGCTCGGTGGGGGCGCCGTCCGGCACGCACATGTGGAGGTAGGAGAGGAAGAGCCGTCGCGGTTCGCGGTCGGCGTCCAGGAGGCCGGCGGCGGCGAGCGCGTCCCGTAGCCGTTCTGCCGCGGGCGTCCCGGTGAACGGGACTCCGGAGTCGGCGCCGCCGTGGACGCCCGGGTGGTCGCCGACGACGTGGAAGTGGGCGTTGGCGTCGCCGTACCCGGGGACGAACTCCTCGCAGTCCGGCCGCATGTCGAAGGGGTTGCTCGTGCGGTCGGTGACGTTCTGCACGCCGCCGCGTAGGCGACACCTCGACTTAAGCGCCCCGAGACGGCGCGGCGGCGCCGTCGATTACGTGCATAGCGGCCGCGGACGCGACCAGTGCGGGATACGCCGCGAGGGCGGCGAGTACGAAGACGACGACGTAGCCGCCTTCGGCGAGCAGCGGCGAGACGAACAGCGAGGCGACGGCGGTTGCGACGGCGAACGCTACTGAGAACGTCACGTACTGGCTGTCCGAGGTTGCGAGGGACGCGCTCCACGCGATGGCTTCGACGGGGTCGGCGTCGCGCGCGACGACGAGGAACGGCGCTCCCCAGATGAGGTAGCCGACGACGAAGACGAACGGCACCAGAATAATGGCGGCGCTGGCGCCGCCGTCGACAGCGAGTAGTGCGAGCGCGCCGACGAGGAGGAATTCGACCACGCGGACGACGAGGACGGGTACAGCGTACGTGGCGGCGTTGTCGCCGAAGTCGGGAACTGCGTCGTGGGCGGCGTCGTAGATGCCGCCGAGGTAGCCGGCCGTGAGCACGGCGTCGACGAGCAGGTACACCGGGAGCAGTGACAGCGACGTGGGCGTGACGAAGGAGACGCCCGAGGACGGCGGGTCGAACACCGTCCAGAGCGTCGGGACGGCTGTCGGGAGCGCGAACTTCACCGAGAGTTCGAGCCCGGAGGTGCTGGCGGTCTGGACGACGTTGTCGACGGCGAGCAGGGAGAGCGCGAACGGCACGGCGGCGTACGGGGAGACGCGGCCGGCGGTGCGGGCGGCGTCGTCGAGGAGGGACATGGAGGGACGGTGCGCACGCCGCCGACTTACCACTTTCCGGTCACGTTCCGGTGTCAGGGGAGCGGGCCGCTGTCCGCGAGAGCCGTCACTCGCGGACGACGACGGCGCCCTTCATGCCGAAACTGACGTGCGGTTCGCAGACGTACCTGTACGTGCCCGTTTCCGTGAACTCGTGCGTGAACTGGGCGTCGTCGCCACTCTTGCGCTCGCTGGCGAACGCGCCGTCCCTGTGGACGACGTTGTGCGGGCCGGCCTGTCCCGTCCAGTCCCAGACGACAGTCGTCCCCGTGGAGACGGCGATTGCCGCGGGCGCGAACGCGAAGTTGCCGCCGTTCCCGGACGCGCCGACGGCCACCGTCACCTCGTCGCGGCCGGTGTAGTCGTACGTGCCGTCGTAGTTCTCCACGTCCTCGAACCACCCGCTGTAGTCCGGTTCGTTCGCGACTGTGTCGACGTCCGGCGTGGTCGCGCCGCCGTCCCCGCTCCCGCCGAGACAGCCAGCCACCGCCCCAGTCACGCCGATTGCCGCGCCGGTGAGTACGGAGCGCCGCGAGTACGAGTCCTCCATACTCAGGGGTTGTGACTCCACCACAAGGAATCCGGCGGTGGGCGCGGCCGGCGGCCACAGGCCTATGGGCGTGCCGTCCGACGACGCCCCCATGACGGCCGTCTGGGTGCTCGGCGACCAGTTGTCGCGGCGGCGCGGCCCGCTGGCGGACGACCCCGAGCGCGTCCTGTTCGTGGAGAGTACTGGGTTCGCGCGGCGGCGGCGCTACCACCCGCAGAAACTCGCGCTCGTGTTCACCGCGATGCGCCACCTCGCCGACGACCTGCGGAGCGACGGCGTCGACGTCGTGTACGAGCGCGCCGACACGTTCGGCGAGGGACTCGACGCCTACTTCGACCGGTTCCCGGGGGACGAACTGGTCGTCCAGCGGCCCGCGACGCACGGCGCCACCGAGCGACTCCGCGCGCTCGTCGAGGACGGGGGCGGCAGCCTCAGAGTCGTCCAAAACGAGCAGTTCGTCTGCTCGCGTGCGGCGTTCGACGACTGGGCGTCCGAGCGCGGCGGCGACGCGTACAACCACGAGGCGTTCTACCGGTGGATGCGCCGCGAGACGGGCTAC
>JBDGQF010000069.1:0-5796 GCA_042219255.1 Halobacterium sp.
TCGCGTTCGAGGATGTCGCGGTAGAAGTCGGCTTCGTCCTCGCGGTGGCGGTTGATGACGCGCGCCGCGTTCCGCGGGCCGACGCCGCGCGCGGACAGCGCGATGACGGCTTTCTTGCCGTGGCTCTGCACGATGCTGGCGTTCCGGAACACGCGCTCCGTGCGGTCGCGCTGCTCGGCGTCCTTGTCGTCGGCTTTCACGGCTTTCACGGCGTCGTCGGCCCACGGCGACAGCGCCGCAATCTGCGTGGAGCCACAGCGCGGGCACTCCGGCTGGTCGGCGACCCGCCGGACTTTCGTCTCCTGCTGCCAGTCCTGGCAGTGCACGCAGAACAGATTCACGCGGTCGTCCTGGATGCGGTCGCGGACGGCCTGCACGACGCTCGCGTCGGCGTTCTCCGGCGTCAGGAGTTCCGAGCCAGAGGAGCGCCCGCCGGTGCCGATGGCGGTGTGTTCGCCGACGATGTCGACGTCCAGGTCGCCGGACTGGATTCGCTGGAGAATCTCGCTGGCGCGCCCGACGTCCAGGTCTTCGTGGAACACCTCGCGGATGGCTTCCTCGTACACTGGCGTGTCCTCCAGCGCGCCGAGCAGGCGCGAGAGGCCGACGCCGTCCCGGCCCTTCCAGCGCTTGAGCGCGCCGAACTTCGCGGCGACCTGCGCGAGCGTGAACTTCAGGGTCTCGGACTGCTTCAGGCTGAGCTCGAGCAGCGGTTCGACGTGGCTGGGGTCGGTGTCGTGCAGCAGGTCGACGACGTCGTTCGCGCTCACGCGGTTCGGGACTTCCAGTTCGACGCGGTACGGGCCGACGTCCAGGCCCACGGAGGAGCCGGTCTGCTGGCCGAGCAGCGCCGACAGCAGGCGGCCCAGGGTCTCGTTGGCTTCGTGGCCGAACGCCGCGTTCAGGACGATGGTCTGGGCGGCCTGCTCGACGACGACGCGGTCGTCGCTTGGCACGGGCGCGCCCATCTCCACCTGCCGGTCGACCTGGTCGAGCGCCTCGCTCGCTGTATGGTCGTCGGTCGGATACCGCGCGGTGAGGTCGCTCGCCACGCTCTCTCTGGTGCCGCCCGCGGCGAACTGGTCGCCCGCGACCTCGCGGAGTTCGCCGACCTCCTGTGCGACCTCGTACGGCACCGGAATCTCCTGGCCAGTCCAGGAGGGCACCTCGCCCGCCGGGTCTTCGATGGGGGAGACGTTCACTTCCTCCTCCTCTTCGTCGATGTTCGTGATGCGCCACATCTCGCCGCGCTGCACGAACGTCGCACCGGGTTCCGCGAAGTTCACGACGAAGCGCTCGTCGAGCGTGCCGACCTGGCGGCCCGCCGCCACGTCGTACACCTCGTACGTCTCCTCGTCGGGAATCATCGAGAGGTTCGCGTAGTAGTACTGCCAGGTGCCGCCGGACTTCGAGATAGTGTCGTCGTCCTCGTCGACGTACACGACGCGGTTAGAGTGCAGTTCCATCGCCACCTCGCGGAACGTCGCCTCGTCGAGGTGCTTGAACGGGTAGGCGCGCGTGATGACCTGGTAGGCGTGGCGCGCGCTCGTCTCGCCGACGTCCATCACGACGCCGACAATCTGGTTCGCGACGGTGTCGAGGCTGCCGTGGTGAATCTGCATCGTCTCGACGTCGCCCTCACTGGCGCGGCGCGCGATGGCCAGCGCCTCGAACGTGTCGTCCGGACTCCCCGTGATGATGGTGCCGTGACTGACCTCGTCGCGGCGGTGGCCCGCGCGGCCGACGCGCTGGAGGAGGCGCGCGACCTCGCGCGGCGACGAGTACTGGACGACGTGGTCGATGCGGCCCACGTCGATGCCGAGTTCCATCGAGGACGTGCAGAGCAGGCCGTCCAGTTCGCCGCTCTTGAACTGGTCTTCGACCTCGATGCGGGCGTCCTTCGACAGCGACCCGTGGTGGACGCCGATGTTCGCGTCCAGTTCCTTGAACCGCGACCCCAGCGCCTCCGCGGTCTGGCGCGTGTTCACGAAAATCAGCGTGGAGTCGTGGTCGTCGACGAGTTCCCGGATGGCGCGCACGTGACTCGCCATGTCCGGACTCGTCATGAGTTCGTTGCTCATCCGCTCGTCCTGGCGCGTCACGTCCGGCTCCCGCACCGTGAAGTCGACTTTCGACGTGACATCGACCTCGATAATCTCGCAGCCGCGGCCGCCGGTGAGGAACGCGCCGACCTCGTGTGGGTCGCCGACCGTCGCGGACAGGCCGATGCGCTGGAAGTCGCCCGCGAGTTCGACGAGGCGCTCCAGCCCAATCGACAACTGGGCGCCGCGCTTCGCGCCCGCGAGTTCGTGCACTTCGTCGACGACGACGTGCTCTACGTCCGCGAGGCCGTCCCGGAGTTTGTCGCCGGTCAGCATCGCCTGCAGGGTCTCCGGCGTCGTCACGAGCACGTCCGGCGGGTCGTCGGCCTGCTTCGTGCGCTGGTACTGCGTGGTGTCGCCGTGCCGGACGTCCACGTCGATGTCGAGGGTCTCACCCCACCAGTCGAGGCGTTCGCGCATGTCGCGGTTCAGGGCGCGCAGCGGCGTGACGTACAGCGCCGCGAACCCCTCTGGCGCGCCCGCCTCGACGATGCTGTTCAGGACTGGCAGCATCGCCGTCTCCGTCTTGCCGGTGCCGGTCGGCGCGACGACGAGGCCGTTCCGGCCGTCCGCAAGCGCCGGTATCGCGCGGCGCTGTGGCTCCGTCGGCGTCGAGAACCCGCGCTCGGAGAGCGCCGCGCGGACCTCGCTACCCAGGTGGGAGAACGCGTCCATCCCCCGCGTCTCACTCATCCCGCCAATCTACGCCCGCGACCCGAATAAGCACGTTGCCGGCCGAAGCGGTAGCCGGTTCTCGCGGGACGGCGGGCGGGCGTTACGCGTGACTCCGGTGGTCGCGCTCGAAAGAAACAGTGGTCGGTGTCCGTGGCGGTCACCGCGCGGCGGCGTCAGGCGCGCGCCGCGGCGGGTTCGGCGTCGGGCGCGGCGTCCACGAGGCGGAGCGTCGCGTCCATGAACGCCGGCAGGTCGTCCGGGACGCGGGACGTGACGAGGTTCTCGTCGACGACGACGCGTTCGTCGACGTACTCGGCGCCCGCGTTCTCGACGTCCACCTGGAGGCTCCAGTAGCCCGTCGCGCGGCGCCCCTCCAGAATGTCCGCGCTGATGAGCAACTGGGCGCCGTGACAGATGGCGGCGATGGGCTTGTCGTGGTCGTCGAACGCGGCGACGACGTCGGCCGCCGTCGGCGCTTCGGTGCGGAGGGCTTCCGGCGAGTCGCCGCCCGGAATCACGAGGAGGTCGTACTCCTCGGCGAACCACAAGGGGTCTTCGCCGTCGATGGCCAGGTCGGCGTCGAACTCGTAGCCGTACTCGCCTTCGATAGCGTCGCTGTCGGGGGACGCCACGTCGACGTCCCAGCCGGCCTCGCGGAGCCGGTAGAAGGGATAACTGAACTCGCTGTCCTCGAAGCCGTCCGTCGCGAGCACGAGCCCCTTCATGGCTCACGAGGAGCTAGTCTCGTAATTCCTCAAAAGCGTTACGGGCGCTGCTACGGCCCGCTAACGGCGCATTAGGGCTGGCTGCTATTGGTCTTCGAAGACGTCCAGTTGCCGCCGGTCGTGTTCGGTGACGCGGTCTGGCACGCGGTCGTTCACGCGTTCGAGGAGGGTGGTCGGAGACATTGGTATCTCCTAGCACACCGTAGAATCTGAACGATTAATAATGCACGTCTCGGTTCTGTCCGCGACGTCTCGGGAAGAATACACGCGGCCCTCAATGCCGCTGGCCAAGGCGGTATGTGGGTGGCTCCCAATGGTCTGGGCGTGATTGTACTGCACGCGAGTTTCCCCATCGACCCAGCCCGCAGAGACGACGCGCTCGAACTGTTCGCCGACCTCGTCGAACAGTCCCAGCAGGAGGACGGCATGGTCGAGTACCAGGCCACGACGGACGTCCGCGACCCGAACACGGTGCGGTTCTTCGAGTGGTACGAGAACGAGGACGCCTTCGACGCACACACGCAGACCGACCACTTCCAGGACTTCGAGGAGCAACTGCCGGAGTTCCTCGCGGGCGAACCGGACGTGATGCGTTTCGAGGTGTCCGAGGCGACCGAACTGGAACTCTAACAGCAGGCTCAGACGGTCGCGTACGCGCCGAGTCGCGTGCCGTCCAGCAGATAGGCTTCGGCGTCCGGACACGCCTCCGGCAGGAACGGCGCGAGGAACCCCTGGCCCTCGACGTTCACCCACGTCCCACCGGAGAGGTCGTTGAACGCCGGGAACACGGCGAGGTCGCCGTTCGCGTCGATTTCCTCGCCGTGGTACTCCTCGAAGGGGTCGGCGACCAGCTGCCCGCGGAGCCACGCCCGTTCGACGCGCGTCCCACCGACCTCGTCCTCCAGGCGCACCGTCGGGTGTTCGTGGCCCACGCAGACAGTCTCTGCTTCCAGCACTTCCGTCGACGGCCACGTGTGGCCGTGCGCGAACCCGACGTCGCCGAACCGCGCGCCCGCCGGCGGCGTCGCGTGAATCCCGAACTCGTCGGCGAGACCGCCGTCGTGGTTCCCCACGACGAGCGTTACGGGCACGTCCAGCGCGTCGAACAGGTCTGCGAGTTCGTCGTGCTCGGCGCCCTCCGGCACGCCGATTCGGTGCCCGAGGTCGCCGAGGAACACGACGCGGTCGGCGCGCGTCTCGCCGACGAGACGCAGGAGGTGTTCGCGGCGCTCGCCCGCCCTGCTCCGGACTTCCAGGCCCTCCCTGCGCAGCGACCGCTCGATGCCAGCGTGGTAGTCCGCGACCACGAGCGCGCGGTCACCGTCGAGGGCCGCCCCGGAGAGGTCTGCGAGTGCCGCCGGTTCGCCGGCGACCGGTTCCACGAGCGCCATCTAGATGGCTTTCAGGTGGTCGTCGCCGGACTCGTAGCACCGCCCGCTCATCAGCGCGGACTGGATGGCGTCCTCGATTTCGCCCTCGTCGGCGTCCCGCTCGTCGGCCGCCGTCGAGACGACGTCCTCGCGGCGCGCGCCGTCGCCGTCGTCCAGCGAGTCCATCAGGTCGACGACGTAGTCCTCCAGGTCGAGGTCTGGCTCGCCGCCCTCGGCGTCGGACTCCTCGGACTCCGGTTCGTCGTACTCGTCCTCCGTGAAGTCCGTCGTCGAGTCGGCGTCCTCCTGGGACTCGTCGAACGCCTCGTCCTCGGCGTCGAAGTCACCGAGTTCCTCGTCCTCACTCTCGACGGATTCGGTCTCGGACTCGGTCTCAGTCTCGTCGCCGGCCTCGACAGTCTCGCCGTCGTCGCCGAGTCCGGCTCCGGCTCCGTCGTCCTGCTCGGACTCCGGAATCTCGGTGCCCGTGGAGAACTCCACGTCGTAGTTCTCCTTGACTTCCTCGCGCTCCTCCTCGGAGAGTTCGTACATCTCGTCGGTCGCCGCCTCCGCGTCGCCGTCCTCGGGCGCGGCTTCCGCCGCGACCTCGTCCGGTCCGGGCGTCTCGGCGGCCGGACTCGCGTCCACGGGCTGGTCGGACTCCGGTTCCGGCTCCGGCTCCGGCTCAGCGCCGGACGCCGAGTCGGCCGCTTCGGCGTCGGTCTCCGCGTCCGACTCCTCGGTGGTGTCAGCGCGGACTTCGCCGTCCGGGACGTCGGCCGTCTCGTCCTCTGGTTCACCGAAGTCGGCGTCGACGGTGCCGGACTCCGAGTCGTCGCCAACACTGGCAGCCGTTGCGTCCGCGGTATCCGTCTGCTGACCGCTGTCCGCTGCCTCGGTCACCGTTTCCTCGTCCGTAGCGGT
>JBDGQF010000111.1:0-5758 GCA_042219255.1 Halobacterium sp.
CCATGGCGTTCGCGAGCGCTTCGAGGCTGCCGAGCGTGTCCGCCTTCACGACGACGCCCTCTTCGGCCGTCTCGACGGCGACCTCCGCGAGTTCCGCTTCGACCTCCTCGACGACGTCCTCGACGTCCCGGTCGCCGACCACGCGCACTGGCGCGCCGGCCATCGCGTCGTCGAGGTCTGGCGCCGCGATTTTCAGGCCCGCTGCGGCCTGCATCGACGGCACGTCGTCGAAGCGCTTCTCCGTCCGGATTTCGGAGAGTTCGCGTGGTTTGAGGAGCGCGCGGACTTCCGTGACGATTGTGTCGTTCGTGCCGCCGACGACAATCTGGTCGCCCGCCTCGATGGTGCCGTCGTAGAGGATGACGTCCAGCGTCGTCCCGAACCCGCGCTCCTCCTTCACTTCGAGGACGGTGCCGGCGCCCGGGCCGTCGATGTTCACCTCCATCTCGGACTTCATGTAGCGCTGCGCCAGCCCCATCAGGACGGTGAGGAGGTCGGGGACGCCCTCGCCCGTCTCCGCGGACACGGGGATGACACCGATGTTCTTCTGGAAGTCCTGGACGCGCCAGTAGAGGTCCGAGGAGAACCCCTCGTCGGAGAGTTCGCCGATGAGTTCGTACAGTTTCTCGTCGAGGTCGGAGCGCACGCGGTCGCTCTGGGCCTCGTACGTCTGCTTGACGGGCGAGTCAGGGTTCGGGTTCCAGCCGGGGACGGTGTCGATTTTGTTCGCGGCGACGACGAACGGCGTGCCGGTGTCCTTGAGGATGCGGATTGCTTCCTCGGTCTGGGGCTGGAAGCCGTCGTTGACGTCCACGACGAGGATGGCGATGTCCGCGAGCGCGCCGCCGCGCGACCGCAGCGTGGAGAACGAGTGGTGGCCGGGCGTGTCGATGAACAGCAGGCCCGGGAGGTCGAACTCCGTGGGGTCGACGAGGCTGCCGGCGACGTCGCTGACGACGTCCAGCGGCACGGCGGTGGCGCCGATGTGCTGGGTGATGGCGCCGGCTTCGCCCTCGATGACGGCGGAGCCGCGTATCTTGTCCAGGAGACTGGTCTTCCCGTGGTCGACGTGGCCGAGGACGGCGACGATGGGCGTCCGCAAGTCCCCGGGGGCTTCGGTTGTGTCTGCGTCGGACATAGTAGAATCCTCCGAGAGAACGGTTGTTACCCGAACAGAACGGGCCACGGGGTTTAATTCCATCGTCACGACGCGACAACTCCGGGCGACCGCCCGCCGTCTCGCGTTCGCGGGTTGCGGCGCGGCGTGTTACTCGACGACGACGCTGCCGGTCATGCCGGCCGAGCGGTGGGGCGCACAGTAGTACTCGTAGGTGCCCGCGACCTCGAACGTGAACTCGTAGACGTGGCCGCTGCCGTACGTGTCGGTGGCCGAGCCTTCTGTGCCCGTCCAGTTGGCGCCCTCCGGTTGGCTCGCTACGCGGACGTTGTGGCCGCCGGCGTCCCACTCCCAGCGCACCGTCGTCCCCGCGGCCACGGTCACCGTCTCTGGGTCGAACACCAGCGACCCGCCGGGCGCGACGGTGACGACGACCGGGTCACTGTCCGCTGTCGTCCCCGCTGTCGTCGCTTCCGTGGTCGCCGTCGCCTGTCCGGTCGTCGCGTCGGCCGTCGTCGCTGTCGTCGTTTGGGCGTCGGTCGTGGTCGCACCGGCAGTCGTCTCCGGTGTCGACGTCTCGGTGCCGTCGCCGCCGGACGCACACCCAGCCAGTGCCGCCAGTCCAGCGGCCGACGCCGCGAGAAACGCTCGCCGTTCCATGTGAATAGGTAGCACTTCTCCCTGATAGGCGTTGGCGTCCCGGTGGCTCCCACCGGGAGGCGGCCCGCCGCGTCACACGGCCGTCCGACGACCCCGCGGGGTTTATGACACTCCCAGCCGAGACTGTCCCGTATGGCCGACATCCTCGCCGAGAACCTCTCCGGGAAAGCCGTGATGGGGTCGGACGGCACGGAACTCGGAATGCTGTACAACATCACGATGGACCTCAAGAGCGGGAAACTCCAAGACCTCCTCGTGGAAGCCCACGAGGACAGCCCCGTGAACATCGACTTCCCGACCGACGACGAGGGCCACTACCGCGTCCCCGTCGACCGCGTGCAGGCCGTCAAAGACTACATCGTCGTCCAGCGATAGTGCACGTCCTCGACGCGTCAGCGTTCATCCACGACTACGACGTCGACGGCCCAACCGCCTCGATTCCCGCGATCCGCGAGGAGTTGACGGACGCGGCCGCGTACCGCTACGACGCCCAGGAGGGCGCCGGCATGCACGTCCAGGTGCCCGGGGACGCGGCGCTGGCGGCGGTCCGCGACGCCGCCCGCGAGACCGGCGACCTCGACGTGCTCTCCGAGACGGACAAGCGCTTGCTCGCGGCGGCGTACGAACTCGACGGCACCGTCGTCACGGACGACTACGCGGTGCAGAACGTCGCCGACGAACTCGGCGTCGGCGTGGAGGTCATCGCGCAGGAAGGCATCAGCGAGCGCCGCGACTGGAACTTCCAGTGCCAGGGCTGTGGCCGCGAGTTCGACGAGTCCCGCGACCGGTGTCCGGTCTGCGGCAGCGACCTCGCGCGCAAGAACCCACGATAGCCCGCTCCCCGGCCGCGCTCACGGCGCCTCCGCCCTGTCCTCGACGGCTTCGAGGCCGTGCTCGATGAGCTGGCGGAGCACCTCCTGCTCGGAGAGGCCGTACTCCCGGGCTAACTCCTCGATGTCCGCGGCCAGCGAGTCCCCACAGACGACGGAGTACTTCCGGGGCATGACCCTTCTCTTCGCGCCCCCGGGACGTAATACTTAGTCAGCCCCGCGTCAGACCCACGGCGTCCGGCATGCGTCGCGCCCCTCAGACGACGCCCGTGAACGAGAGGTACGCGAGCACGAACTGGACGGCGTCGTACGTGCCGTGGACGACGACGGGCGCGAACAGGTCGTCCGTGCGCTCGTACGCCACGCCGAGCACGAGCGACACGACGAACAGGCGCGCGAGCGTCACGAGCACCGCGCCCGGCGTGCCGCCGGCGTACGCGAGCAAGTGGACAGCAGTGAAGACGAAACAGCCGACGACGACGGCGCCACGCCGCGAGTACGCGCCGTAGAGGTACTTCTGGACGCCGTTGCGCGCGAGCAGCTCTTCAGCGGGCCCGATGGCGACGTAGGACAGCACGACGAGCGGCGGGAGGATTTCGGGGTGGTCGCGCGCCGTCTCGACGAGGCTGTGCGAGGACTGCGGCAGGTCGAAGACCAGGACGAGGCCGACCATCGCGTAGTGGAGCGCGAGGATGGCAACCACGCCGACGGCGGCGACCACCCAGTCGCGCCGCGACGGCCACCTGACGTCGACGCCGCCGTCGTACCAGCGGATGAACGCCAGGCCCGCGACGGCGAACCCGGCGCTGGACGCGACGGTGTTCGCGGGCACGGTGACGAGCGGGTCGGCCGGCAGGAACCCGAGCACGACGGCGCCGACGAGCGACCCGAACACGAGCGCGACGACGGAGACGACGGCCGCGACCACGAGTTCCAGTTCGCGGGCGCGGACGGCGTCCCTGTCCAGGCCGGCGACGGCGGCCGCGGCGGCGCCCACTGTTGCGAACCCGGCGAGCAGCGCGACGGGCGGCCCGCGCGGCAGTGGCCCTGTCACGCTGAGCACGCTCGCCGACGCGGCGAGCACGAGGCCGACACCGCCCGCGGCGGCGACGTAGTCCAGTGCTGTCGTTCCGGCGCCGTGGCGCCGCGCGGCGAACGCGGCGAGCGCCACCACCGCGGACGCCGTCGCGGCCTGCGCTGCCAGCGGCGCGCCGGCCGGCCAGTCGAGGAACGTGGCGGCGAGTCCGACGCCAGCGACGACGAACCCGACGGTCTGCGCGTACCGGTCGTTCACGTCGCCGAGTCCGGCCCACGCCGACATAGGCGTGCCGCTCTCCGGTCGCAATAGGGAGCCACTGCGCCCGCGACGGCGCCCCGCTGCTTTCGCTCGACTATTCGACGACGAGTTCGGTCTTCTCGGGGAGCGCCTGCTCGCCGCGCAGCAGGCCGCGCGCGGCGTCCTTCCCCCACTCGACGGCCGGCTGCGTGAACGTCTCGACGCCGTACAGTTCGCCCGCCAGGATGCAGGCGGCCTCGAAGTCGAACAGCAGGCGCCCCAGCGACCGCTCGTCAATCGCGGGAATCTCCACGCGCACGTTCGGCACGCCGGACTCCGCGAGACTGGCCTCGGTCGCCTCGAACTCCGCGTCCAGGAGGCCGCCGAGGCTGCCGCCCGCGAGGTAGTCCAGGCCTTCCAGGTCGGTCTCGGGGACCGCGCGGTCGTCGCGCTCTCGGGGCCGCAGGAGCGTGACCTGCTTGTCCCGCGGGCCGGCGCGGTACAGCTGGAGCTGGCTGTGCTGGTCGGTCGCGCCGAGCGCGCGCGCCGGCGTCTGCCCGAGGCCGTCCTTCCCCAGGGACTCCGCCCACAGTTGCGCGAACCACTCCGCGAACGTCTCCAGGCCCTCCGCGTACGGCATCATCGCGTGGACGTTCGCGCCGCGGACGTCCAGCGCGTACGACACCGCGCCGTACGCGTACGCCGGACAGTCGAACAGCGACCCAGTGAGGGCGTCCGCGCCCTCGCGGCCGCCGGCGAGAATCTCGTCGACGTCGTGGCCGGCGAGCGCGGCCGCCGGCAGCCCCACGGTCGACAGCGCGGAGAACCGTCCCGGGACGCCCTCGGGCGCGTCAAGCGCCGGCAGGCCGTGCTCGTCGGCGAGGTCGCGGAGGTTCCCCTCGGGGCCGGTCGTGACGAACGTGCGCTCCGTCCAGTCGACGCCAGCGTCAGCCATCGCGTCCCGCACGACCAGGAAGTTTGCGAGCGTCTCCGCCGTCGTCCCCGACCGCGACACCACGTGGACGGTCGTCCGCGAGAGGTCGAGGTCGTCCAGCAGCCCCGTGACGTGCTCGGGGTCGACGTTGTCGAGGAAGTAGCAGTCCAGGTCGGCGTCGAGCGCGTCCACGAGCGTCGCCGCGCCGAGCGCGCTCCCGCCGATACCGACGTTCACGAGCGTCTCCGCGTCCGCGAACGGCTCGACGGCCGCCCGGATTTCGTCGGCGTCCGCGCGCTCCGGGAGGTTCAACGCGGCGTACCCGAACTCGCCGTCCGCCATCCCGGCCGCGATTCGGTCGTGGGCGTCCGCCACCCGGTCGTCCAGTCGCCGCAGGGCATCCGCTGGGATGCCGGGCGTCGCTTCCACCGCGAGCGCGTTCCCGACGTCGACGTGCATACGTCCACTCGCGGCGGCCTGCGGCTTAAGTCGCCGTGCTTCGCGATAGCGGCAGGGGCACGCCGAGTCGCCGCGCTTTTGCTCTGGTAGCGCCGAACTCCCGGTGATGGGTCGCTTCGACACCTACTCCGGGATGCTGACCGCGTTCCCGTACGCGTTCCGGCAGTCGGACTCGCGGCTGTTCCGGAGTTACGTCGTCGTCAGCACGCTCGTCGGCGCGCTCGTCGCGCTCCTCATGGCGAACGCGCTCGTCGTGCTCGTCGGGAACACCGCGAGCGCACCCGGCGGGTCGCTGACGCTCTCCCGGACGTTCTACGTGGTCGTCGGCCTGTTCGTGTTCGTGCCAGTGGTCGCGCCCGTGCTGTTCGTCGCGCACCGATACCGGCGCGAGCGCTCGGTCGCCGACCAGTACGACGCCGCGCTGGCGGCCGCCGGCTACCTGTTCGTCGGGTCGGTGTACCTCGCGCTCGTCGTCTCCACGC
>JBDGQF010000192.1:0-5738 GCA_042219255.1 Halobacterium sp.
TCCTCGCGGTCTTCGCCGACCGCGAACGTCGCCGTGCCCGCCAGCACGTAGAAGATTTCCTCTTGGTCGTGGTGGGCGTGCAGGCCGCCCGAGAACTGGTCGCCCGGCGCCAGTTCGTACTCCACGAGCGCGACGTGTTCGGCGCCGAGTTCGCGGGACAGCGGCCGGCGGACGTCGTGGACGTCCATCGGGTTCGGGCGGCTCTCCACGTCTTCGACGGTGACTCGCTCCATACGTCACGCGCGACAGCCTGTCAGATAACGTTACTCCCGGTCGCCGGCCGGCGGGACGGCGAACGGGCTGTCCGTCTCCGTCCACGGCCACCCGGGGAGGCGCGTCTGGAACCCCGCTGCGAGCGCGGCGTCCAGGTCGTCGGCGCCCGCGACGCCGTCGGTGTCCGTCGTCTCCACGTCCGCGTAGTGGAACGTCGACTCCGCGAGCAACCGCAGCGGCTGGCCGCCCGCAATCATCGCGGCGAGTTCGCGGCCGAGCAGTTCGTCCACGACGAACCCCGGGTAGTCCTCGCTGACGTCCAGGTCGCGCAACAGCACGACGAGCGCCGCGACGTTCACTGCCCGGTCGCCGTCTGCGAACACATCGTCGACTGCGCTCCGGTACGCTGGCTGGGTGACGTGCGCGACGTCCGCGTCGAAGGCGTCGCCGAGGGCGTCCCTGACGTCGTTGACGAGCGGGACGACCACGTCCGCGCGCTCGCGCACCCAGTCGCGTTCGCGCTCGACGGCGGCGGGCGTCAGTTCCATGCCGGACGTGGGACGTGAAGCCCTACCAACTTTGCGAAGGCTTTTATAACCGGAGCCGACTATTCGATGGTAAGCGGGTTCTCCTGTACTAATCCCCGCGGTCCGGCCGCCGCGGCCGGTGAACGGTCTCCCTACTGGAATGACGACAACGCGTCACTACGCACCACGTTTTCCGGACTGCTCGCTGACCGGCGTCAGCGCCGCGGACGCGAGTAGTCTCGACCGCAACGCGGACACAGGAACCTCCATTTCCCGACCATGAGTACTGTAGACCAGCAACTCGAAGAGTTACAGGATCAGATTACGAACGAGATTCCGCCGGACATCTCGGTGACCGACGTCAAGTACGAGGGCCCAGAACTCGTCGTCTACACCCGAGACCCCAAGCAGTTCGCGCAGGACGGCTACCTGGTGCGACGGCTCGCCAGCCAGCTCCGGAAACGCATCACCGTCCGCCCCGACCCCGCCGTGCTCTCGCGGCCAGACCAGGCGCGCGAGAAGATTCTGGACGTCATCCCCGACGACGCCGGTGTCACCGACCTCGACTTCCACGAGGACACCGGCGAAGTCGTCATCGAAGCCGAGAAACCCGGCATGGTCATCGGCCGGCACGGCTCCACGCTCCGCGAAATCACGGAAGCCGCTGGCTGGACGCCCGAAGTCGTCCGCACGCCCCCAATCGAGTCCTCGACGGTGTCGAACGTCCGGAACTTCCTGAAGTCAGAGCGCGACGACCGACGCGACATCCTCGAGAAGGTCGGCCGCCAGATTCACCGCGAGGAGATGAGCGACGACGAGTACGTCCGCATCACCACCCTCGGTTGTTGTCGCGAGGTCGGTCGCGCGAGCTTCATCCTCTCCACGCCCGAGACCCGCATCCTCATCGACTGCGGCGACAAGCCCGGCAGCGAGGACGAAGTCCCCTACCTCCAGGTCCAGGAGGCACTCGGCGCGGGCGCGAACTCCATCGACGCCGTCGTGCTCACGCACGCGCACCTCGACCACTCCGCGTTCATCCCGCTGCTGTTCAAGTACGGCTACGACGGCCCCATCTACACCACGGAGCCGACCCGCGACCTGATGGGCCTGCTGACCCTGGACTACCTCGACGTCGCGGCGAAGGAAGGCCGCACGCCGCCGTACGACTCCGAGATGGTGCGCGAAGCCATCAAGCACACCATCCCCCTGGAGTACGGCGACGTCACGGACATCGCGCCGGACGTCAAACTCACGTTCCACAACGCCGGCCACATCCTCGGGAGCGCGGTCACGCACTTCCACATCGGCGACGGCCTCTACAACGTCGCGTTCTCCGGCGACATCCACTACGACGACACGCGCCTGTTCAACGGCGCCGTCAACGACTTCCCGCGCGTGGAGACGCTCGTCCTCGAGTCCACCTACGGCGGCCGCAACGACTACCAGACCGACCAGGAGGACTCCGAGCGCAAACTCAAGCGCGTCATCAACGAGACGTACGACCGCGGCGGCAAGGTGCTGATTCCCGCGTTCGCCGTCGGGCGCTCCCAGGAGATGATGCTCGTGCTCGAGGAGGCGATGCGCGAGGGCGACATCCCCGAGATGCCGATTCACCTCGACGGCATGATTTGGGAGGCGACCGCCATCCACACGACCTATCCGGAGTACCTCCGCGACGACCTCCGCGACCGCATCTTCCACGAGGACGAGAACCCGTTCCTCGCACCCCAGTTCAACCACATCGACGGCGGCGAGGAGGAACGCAAGGAGGTCGCGGACGGCGACCAGTGCATCATCCTCTCCACCTCGGGGATGGTCGAGGGCGGCCCCATCATGTCCTGGATTCGGCACATCGGCCCGGACCCGGACTCCACGATGACGTTCGTCGGCTACCAGGCCCAGGGGACGCTCGGCCGCCGCATCCAGTCCGGGTGGGACGAGATTCCGATGCCGGACAGCCAGGGCGGCCGCACCGAACGCCTCGAACTCGAGATGGAGACGGAGACCGTCGACGGGTTCTCCGGGCACGCCGACCGCCAGGGCCTCGAGGACTTCGTGCGCACGATGAACCCGCGCCCCGAGAAAGTGCTGTGCGTGCACGGCGACGAGTCCTCCACGCAAGACCTCTCCAGCGCGCTCTACCACGAGTTCAACATGCGGACGTTCGCGCCGAAGAACCTCGAGACGTTCCGCTTCGTCTAGACGCTCCGCTTCGGCCGAACGCCCCACTTCGGCCGGACGCCCCACTTCGGCTGAACGCCCCACTTCGGCCGGACGCCCCACTTCGGCTGAACGCTCCGCTCCGCCCGACGCCACGCCTTCTCTGAACGCCGCCGTGGACGGCACTCCGCCCGCGCTCCCGTCGTACTGGGCGAGCCGACAGTTCTATACTCCGCGTCACAGTACGTGTCGACGTGACGCCCAAGGGCATCGCTCGCGTCGTCGTCGCGGCCATGGTCGTGTTCACGTCGTTCGTGGGCGCCGCCGCGGCCGCGCAGTCCGAGGCCGGCGCGCCGGTCGCGGGCGAGGGCGGCCACCGCTTCGACATCGGCGGCGACAGCCCCTCCATCACGTTCTGGCTCCACCTCGACCTGTTCACGAACCTCGGCGCCGCCGGCGACTTCGGGTTCAGCGCCGTCGGCACCGCGATGGACGTCCAGGTCATCGTCATCGACATCCAGTTGCAGTTCGACGGCGTCGGGAACCTCGGCGACTTCCTCACCAATCCGTTCTCGCGGTTCTCCGTCGTCGCCGAGTGGGAACTCAACCTCCCGTTCCTGTCGGCCGGCCCGGCGGCCGGCGACGACTTCTCCTACGAGGACAACCAGACCATCAACGGCAGCAGCGGGTGACTCGCGGCCCGAAACGGCCGTCTCGGCGCGGTGACGACCCAGGACGTTCTCGCCGACTTGCGTTCGACCCCCTCCCGCCCGTTGTTAATCGGGTTCTGTCAGCGGGTGAAAACTTATTCCGTCGCGGCCGGACAGTTCCAGCATGCGGCGCGCCGTCGCCCCGCACCCAGTCGTCGTACTCGCGGGCGCGCTCGCGGCGCTCGTCTCCGTCACCACCATCGCCGTCCTCCTGGGGTTCAGGCCGGAGGCAGCGCTGGACGGGAACAACGCGCTCGGGCGCGTCCACTACGTGCTCGTCCTCGCAGCTATCGGTGCGGTGCTGGCGTGGTCGTGGCGAAGCGGCCTCGACGCGACTGTCGTCCTCGGCGTCCTCTCGCTGGGTGCCTGGCTTCTCACACGGTCGCCGACCGGCACCGCGTCACTCACCGGCCTGAACGTCCCACTCACTGTCTTCTGCGTCCTCGTCCTCCACGTCGGCGGCGTCGAATTCGCCGTCAGGAACCCTGCCACCGTGCGGCAGGTTCTCACTCGGCGCGCGGTACGCTGGGGTACGGTCGCTGGCGTCGCCCACGTCATCGTCGTCGTCCTCGTGCGCTCCCTCCTCGACTTCCAGTCGATTGCGCTGGACGCGTCGGCGTTCGAGACCCCGACGAACGTCGTCGTCGCCGTCTGGAGTGTCGGCGGCCTCTTCCTCGCCGGAGCGGTCGTCGGCGTGCTCGCCGCGCGGTACCGCATCGCCCTCCCCGCGCTTGCGGTCGCCGCGCTCCTCGGTGCCGTGACGCTCGCCACGCTGGACGCAGTCCCCGAGAGCGGCCCGAATCCGGCCAGGGTCGGGTACCTGTTGACGCTGTACGCGTGGGGCTGGTACGTCCCGTTGGTGCTCGCGGTCGGCGCAGGCTACGCCGAGTACCAGGTCCGAGACGCAGTCTGCGGGACGGGTCGAGGCGTCTGACCGGCGTCGCCACCGGAGGGTGTCCGTGTCGCAGACCTCCCCAAGCCTTCAAACCACTCGGCTCGTTAGCGCTAGGCATGGCAGGGGGTGACGGACTCGTCGAGACGTTACAGGGGCACGCCGGCGACTCGTTACGGGTCGTCGCCGAGTACGACCGCGACGGCTACGAAATAAAGTACGCCAGGGACGACGTTGGCGCGCGCCTGGCGGACGTCGCGGAGGCCGTCCACCGCGACCTCGTGCTGGAGGGCATCAGTCGCGAACACCTCGAAGACCTGTTCCGGGCGGGCGACCTCCACTGCACGATGCACCGCTTCGACGAGATTACGGCGTTCCACTTCCCGGACGCGGAGTACACCGGCCTGTTCGTCAGCGTGGACTCGGACGCCGACGTGCCGCTGGCGACGTTCGCGGACACCTGCTGGCGGAGCCTCTAGTCCGCGGCCTCCGCAGGGTCGACGACGTCCTCTGACAGTTCGTCGACGCCGACGCGGTCGCAGAGGTCGTACAGCGGACACGCCTCCGGGCCGTCCAGGCACGCGGGCTTGCGCGCCGAACAGTACTCTCGGCCGAACTGAATCATCGCCGTGTGCCCGAACCCGCACTTCTCCGCGGGCACCGACTCCTCCAGGGCCTCGCGGACGTCCTCGTGGTCGGCGTCCGGCGCGGCGAGACCGAGGCGGCGCGCGATGCGGTGGACGTGCGTGTCCACGGGGAAGACGCCGTGGCGGCCGCCCGCGAACAACAACACGCAGTCCGCCGTCTTCGGGCCGACGCCCTTCATGTCGAGGAGGGCGTCCCTGACCTCGTCTGGGTCGCCACTCCGCACGAACTCGTCGAACCCGTCCTCGCCGCCGTACTCCTCGCAGATTCGCGTCGCCAGCCGGATGATGGTCTCGGACTTCTGGTTGTAGAGGCCCGCCGAGGAGATGGTCTCCGCGAGTTCGTCCTGGTGGGCGTCCGCGAGCGCTTCCGCGAGGTCGGTGCCGTGGTCGTACGTCTCGATGAGTGCGTCGTGGGCGGGCTGGCTGGCCACGTCGCTCGTATTCTGGCTGAGAATCGTGCGGACGAGACACTCGAAGGCGTCCCGCCCGCCGTACGTCTTCTGCCAGTACATGTCGCCGAGGCGGTCGACGACCGCTTCCGCGCGACTCGTGCCGTCGCCGGGTTCGAACTCCGTGAACCGGCCGGCGT
>JBDGQF010000460.1:0-5723 GCA_042219255.1 Halobacterium sp.
GAAGACGGCCACGAGGTCGCGGTGGGGCGCCTCGTCGACGCGCGGAACAGTCGCCGGGCGCTCCGCGCGCGCCTCGCCGACGCGATGGCCGAGACTGGCGTCGACGTGTGGGCCGCGCCAGCGGCACCAGGGCCAGCGCCGTCCGGCATCGACTCCACGGGCGACCCGGTGATGAACGCGCCGTGGACGCACGCCGGCGTCCCAGTCGTCGCCCTCCAAGCGGGGCGCGTGGACGGACTACCGGTCGGCGTCCAGTTCGCCGGCCGGTCGGACGCGGACGAACGACTGCTGGCGTGGAGCGACGGCCTCCGCGACGCCCTCGCATAACGCAGGTTCTCCTTCCCCGTCCACGCGACCACTGCGATGCGCATGCTGCTAGTTCGGTGCATGGGCGCCGCGCTGTCGCCAGTCCGCACCGACTCGTCAGGCCAGCCCTTCACGCCGTGCAGTTCACCGCCGCGAGTTCGACGCGGCGCGTCGCTCCGGCGCCGTCCGCGTCGACGGACTGCTCGACGAGGAAGACTTGTACGGCGACCAGTCTGTCCGCACCGCTGCCGTCGTGGGGCGTGCAGAGGTAGTCGGCGAACCCGCGTGCGACCGCCGGGTCGTCGGCGGCGCGCACGTTCGAGACGTACTTCCGCCAGCGCGCGCCGGGATAGCTCGCGGCGACGTCCGGCGGTTCGGCCCACTCGACCGGGCCGCCGTGGAACGCGTCGACGCGCGCGCCGGACGCGAGCGTGCCGGGCGCGACCACCCAGAAGTCGGTGCCGGCGGGTTCCGGCGCGAACATCCCCCAGCGCGGTTCCGGCGACTCGGCGACGGGCGCGGCGGCCGGCACGCCGAGCAGGCCGACCGTCGCGGCGTTCCACGCCACGAGACCGACGACCAGCACCGCTAGCAGGACTGGGACGACGCGGCGTCCCAGTCGGCGGAGTACCTGGGGCAGCGCTGGCAGCGACACGAGCGGGAGTGCCGTCTCGATGCGCTCGGCGTATCGCGCGATTGGGAGCCGACGAACGCCGGGAATCGCGCATCGGCCAGAGAGTCGGTCCCAGACGGCGGCCGGGAGGAACGGGAGGAGCGCGGCAATCGAGACGAAGGGGAAGACGCCGAGTTGCATCGAGAGGAACATCCCGGCGTGCATCGCGGCGAACAGGCCGGCGAGCGCGGCGCGGGCGCGGCCCGTGAACGCGACCAGGAGGGGTGACGCCACGAGCATCGCGAGCCAGAGGTGCGAGAACGCCGCGAGCACCGCGAGGTACTGCGCGAGGACGTCGCCGAGCAGGACGGTGAACATGTCGAGGTGGAGCACCTGGCGGACGGCGTCGCCGCCGACCCAGGCGTCGCCGCGGAGTTTCAGCACCGCGTTCGTCGCGTACACGACGACGACCTGCACGAGGAGGCCAGCGGTCGCGACGCTCGCGACGCGCTCCGTCGACCCTGGCGTGTCTGCCGTTTCGCGGAGCGCGTCCACCGACCACCGGCGCCCCACCGGGAGGAACACGCCCCAGAGGAACAGCATCCGCAGGAGGGTGTCGCCGCTGTTCAGGACGTAGGGGTTCCGGTAGTGCAGCGAGGCGACGAGCAGGCCGGTGAGGAGTGTCGCGAGCGTCGTCCGGTAGCCGGCGAGCATCGCCAGCGCGCACGCGGCGGTGAGCGCGAACAGCGCGCCCTGCCACCACGCGGCGCCGGAGAGCGCGTGCACGGAGAACTGGGAGACGACGCCGAACTGGTCGGCCAGCAGCGACCGCGGGAGGACGCCGGCGTCCGTGTAGAACGCCGTGAGGAAGCGGGCGCGCAACAGCAGGTCGACGAGGACGAGCGACGCGAGCGCGACGCGGAGCGCGGCGAGCGCGCGCACTTCGACGCCGAACCGCCGCGCGAGGGCGTGCCGGACGCGCTCGACACCGTCCCGCGAGAAGCCTGCGGTCACGTCACGCACTCCCCGCGGGCGCAGAATAAGCCTTCCGCGCGAGCGGCCGCCACGCTAGGACGCACACGACCAGAGGCCGGTGTCGTTCTGGCGCGCCTGCCGTTCGAGTCTGGCGTACGCGTCCCGCTGCGTGAACTCGGTGTCGTAGAGCCGAGCGTAGCCCCTGGCGACGAGCGCGCGATTGAAGCTTTCGTTGCCCACGACCACGTACGCGAGCAGGCGGTCGTAGCCGCCGCGCCGGTCGCTCACCGGGTCGAACTCGACGGTGACCGTCTGGCCGTCGAGGCGTTCGACCGCGTAGTCGCTGGCGCGCTCCCCCCACGTCCGCAGGCACGCCCGCCCGGCCTCCGTGTCCGGGACGCCCTCGAACTCGCCCGGCGAGACGTCACCGTGGACTTCTGGCGTGTCCACGCCGAGCAAGCGGACGCGCTCCTCGGTGCCGTCCGTGAACTGGACGTCCACCGTGTCGCCGTCCACGACGTGGACGACGGTCGCAGTCCGGTTCGCTCCCGCCACCTGCTGGTCGCCCGTGAACGACACGCTACACCCCGCGAGCGCGACGAGGGCGGTGACTGCGAGGAGTCCGAGCAGGCGTCGGTCCACGGCGTCACTTGGCGCGGCCGTGGCATAAGAGTGTACGGGCCGGACAGTCAGTCGCGGCCGGCGACGAGGGCCGCGGCGGCGAGCGCGGCGACTGCGGCGCCGACACCGAACCCGGGAATCCCCGTGCCGGTCTGGCCGTCGCCACTCCCACTGCCGCCGGGTTCACCGACGGTGACCGACGCGGACTGGTCGCCCGCCGCGAACTCGTACTCGCCCGCCGACGAGAACGGCACCGTGACCCGCCGCGTCGTCGACTGGCCGGGCGCGAGCGTCGCGTCCAGCGTCGCCTGATGCTCGCCGTTCACGGTCAGGTCGACGCTCCCCTGCGCGTAGTCGTCCGTCGGGTTCGAGAGGCGGACCGTCGCCGTCACGTCCTCACCGGGGTCGACGTCGGACGACGACACGCTGAGCGAACGCACCTTGACGTCGGCGGGTTCGCGCGCCGTCAGCGATACCGGGTTCCTGCCGACCGAGAGGGTGTACGTGCCGGCGTCGGCGATGCCCGTCGACAACGCCACGCGGTCGCTCTCCGTGGGCGCGAGACCCCCGCTCGCGCGGGCGAGCAGTCTGTCCTCGGAGGACAGCGACGCCGTGTACTCGCCGGTCTGGCCGCCGTCGTTCGTGACGACGGCCGTGACGGTCAGCGTCTCTCCGACGTACAGCGTCGGCGGCTTCGCGTACGACTTGTTGCGGAACGGCCCCTCGACGCGGTACTCGCGGACGTCGAACTCCATGCGCGGCGGGTCGGTGCCGAACGCCGCGGCGTGCTGGCTGCGCGTCCACATCTCCGGCACCGAACTCGTCTCCGTGTACTTCAGCGCGTACTCCCTGACGCTCGTCGAGGAGACGTCGGCGACCGCTGTCAGCACGTCGCCGTTCGTGATGGCCTTGTCGCGCTGGTTCAGGCGGTAGAGCACGTCGGCCATCGTGTACGTGCTGTTCGTCGCGAGGCGAATCTGGCGGTCGATGGCGCCCCAGACCAGGCCGCCTTTCACGTAGTTCGCGCCGCCAGACCACGTGTCCGGGTCGGCGAGCACGGCGTTCCGCCACGGGTCGCGCTCGCCGTACGAGAGGAACGTCTCGAAGCGCTGGAACCCGATGTAGCCCGTGCGGAGCGCGAGCAGCGCCGAGTAGTACTCCGCGCTCGCCTCCGTCGTCCACCGGCCGCTCGTCGCCGTCGTGAACGACTGCCGCGTGTGCACGTACTCGTGGAACCAGACGTTGCTCGCTTCTTCCAGGGGCGAGTCCGCGAGCACCCACGCGTCGCTGCCGCCGTACTCCACGCCGCGCACGCCCCAGTCGGCGCCCGTCGGCGCGGCCGCGAACCACACTTCGCTATTGCGCTCGCCGACGTGGAACCGGCCCGCCGCGGCCGCGAGCGCGTCCAGAATCTGTCCCGGGGACGCCTTCAGTGACGCCGCTTCGGGGACGGCGAGCGTGAAGTTCTGGTCGCTGGCCTGCCGCCGGTACGTCTTCACGGGCCCGAGGAACGCGATTTCGCCGCCCGTCGACCCCTCGCCGGCGACGCCGACGGTCTCCGTGAGCGACACGGAGTCGGCGTTCCGCCAGCTCCACTCCGTGCGGAGGCCCGGGACGGTCACCATCGCCCACGGCCCCGTGTCGACGAACGAGTACTTGCCGTCCTGGGCGACGCTCGGCGACCGCGCGCCGCTGGCGCTCTTGTTCGCGGGGAGCGTGAACGACAGCGACGCCGGGTCGGTGGTGCCGTCCCACGCGTACTGGCCGTCCGACCGCGAGAACGACGCGCTCTGGACGTCCGTCGCGTCGCTCGGCACGCCGACCTTCAGCGACGTCACCGGGTCGGGGATGTCGTACGTGACTTCGACGTCGATTCGCCCTGGCTCCGACGGCGTCAGCGACAGTTCGATGTGCTTCTCGATGGTCGAGGAGTCCTGCGCGACCGACCGGCGGCGGTCGGCGTCCCCGTCGGCGGCCTCGACGGCGGTCTGCGTCCCGACGCTCGCGGCTGCCTGCTCCGCTGCAGCGGTCTCGCCGCCGGCGGGAGCACCGGCCGCGAGCGCGCCTCCCACGACCGGCGTAGCGACGAGCGCGACGACGAAGACAGCGACGACGCAACGTCTCATGTCTCCCGTTCAGGAGTCGACACACAAATGCACCCCGGCCAACCCGTTCGGTGGCCGCAGTCCGTGGCCAGGTTCCTGTCAGCGCACGCGGACGCCGCGTCAGTCGCGACTGCCGCCGTCGGCGGCGACGAACTGTTCGGTGGCGTCGTCGAGCGCGGCGAGCGCGTCCGCGAGGCCGTCCAATTCGACGCGGAGGTCGCCGGTCGCGGCGCCGTCGCCGACCACGACCACGGCGTCGGCCGCGTCCCTGAGTCGCGGGTTCGCGCCCCACTCGGTCGCCGCGTCCGGGACGACGACTGCGTCCGCGTCGCTCACCCAGTCGAGCGCCCTGGAGACGCTCGCCGCGTCCGGGTCGGAGAACGGGTCGACGATCACGGCGTCGAAGCCGAACCGCGCCGCGGTCTCGTGATCGAGGTCGCCCTCCGTAACTGGGCCGACGGTCGCGTCCGCGCCGGCGTCCGCGAGTTCGCGGAGCACGGGCGTCGCGGTGTCGCCGCCGCCGAGGACGTGGACGCGGCGGTCGAGACGGCTGTCGGCGTCCCGGAGCGGCGTGACCGTCGGTTCGCCCGTGGCTGGGTCGGTGCCGACGGCGACGCGCGCGCCGAACGCGTCCCTGATTGCGGCGGGCGTCAGCACGTCCGCCGGCGCGCCGGAGTCCAGGACGCGGCCGTCCGACACGAGCACGAGTTCGTCGCAGTAGCGCGCCGCGAGGTCGAGGTCGTGGATGGCCGCGACGACCGCGCGGTCGGCGTCCTCGGCGAGACCGCGCACGAGTTCCAGCGTGCGCACCTGGTGGTTGACGTCGAGGCTCGCGGTCGGTTCGTCCAGCAGGAGGACTGGGGTCTGCTGGGCGAGTGCGCGCGCGAGCAGGACGCGCTGCTTCTCGCCGCCTGACAGCGACGTGACCGCGCGGTCAGCGAACTGCGAGACCTCCGCGCGCTCCATCGCGCGGTCGACGGCGTCCGGGTCCGGGTCGCTCCCGAACCGCGGCACGTGCGCGTGCCGCCCCATCTCCACGACCTCTCGCACGTCGAACTCGAAGCCGAGGTGGGTGTCCTGGGGGACGCTCGCGATGCGGCGAC
>JBDGQF010000448.1:0-5722 GCA_042219255.1 Halobacterium sp.
TGGACAGCGAGCCGATGGTCGCGCTCACCGGCCAGGTGCCGACGGAACTGGTCGGCAACGACGCGTTCCAGGAGACCGACACCGTCGGCGTCACGACGCCCATCACGAAGTCGAACTACTTCGCGTCCAGCCCCGACGACGTCGGCGACGACGTGAGCACCGCGTTCGCGCTCGCCGACCACGGCCGACAGGGGCCGACGGTCGTCGACCTGCCGAAGGACGTGACGACCGGCGAGACGGACGCCGAGGCGAGCGAGCCAGAAGTCCCGGACACCGTCACCGTCCGGGAGCGCGCGCCCGAGGACGCGGTCGAAGCGGCCGCGGAGACCATCGCGACCGCCGACCGGCCCGTGATTCTGGCGGGCGGCGGCGTCGTGAAGGGCGACGCGACCGACGAGATCCGCGAGTTCGCGACCGAGTACGACGTCCCGGTGGTGACGACGATGCCGGGCATCGGCGCGTTCCCGGAAGACCACGACCTCGCCCTGGAGATGGCGGGGATGCACGGCACCGGCTACGCGAACATGGCCGTGACGATGACCGACTGCCTGATTGCGGTCGGCACGCGCTTCGACGACCGCCTGACGGGCGGCGTCGACTCGTTCGCGCCGGACGCGACGGTCGTCCACGTGGACATCGACCCCGCGGAAATCTCGAAGAACGTCGAAGCCGACCACCCGCTGGTCGGTGACGCCGGCACCGTCGTCGACCAGCTCGCGGACGCGCTGCCGCGCGCGCCCGACACCGACGACTGGGTCGACCAGTGCCGGGCGTGGAAGACCGAGTACCCCCTGGACTACGCGGCGCCGGAGGACGAACCGGTGAAACCCCAGTACATCGTCGAGACCGTGGACGCGGCGACGGACGCGGACACCGTCGTGACGACGGGCGTCGGCCAGCACCAGATGTGGGCGTGCCAGTACTGGACGTACACAGAGCCGCGGACGTGGGTGTCCAGCCACGGCCTCGGCGCGATGGGGTACGGCCTGCCGTCGGCCATCGGCGCGCGGGTCGCCGCCGACGACGACCAGTCCGTCGTCTGTTTCGACGGCGACGGGTCGTTCCTGATGACGTGCCAGGAACTCGTCGTCGCGGTGCGCGAACAACTGGACATCACGGTGTTCGTGCTGAACAACGAGGCCATCGGCATGGTCCGCCAGTGGCAGGACGCGTTCTTCGAGGGTCGTCGGATGGCCTCGGAGTACCCGTGGGTGCCGAAGTTCGACAAGCTCGCCGAGGCGTTCGGCGCGGAGGGCTTCCGCATCGAGGACTACGACGACGTCCCGGACACCGTCGAAGCCGCGCTGGAGACGGACGGTCCCGCGGTGGTCGACGTCTACATCGACCCCAGCGAGGACGTCTACCCGATGGTGCCGTCGGGCGGCGACAACGGCCAGTTCGCGCTCTCGGAGGACCACTTATGAGCGAGCGCAACCACCGCCAGGGACTGCCTGGCCCGGCGCCCGAGGAGCGCCAGCGGCCGGAGGGCCGCCGGAACTCCCAGGGCATCCGCATCGACCCGGAAGCGGAAGCCGAACACCCGCCGCGGCGCACGGTCATCTCCGCGCTCGTCGAACACGAACCCGGCGTGCTCGCGCGCGTCTCCGGGCTGTTCAGTCGGCGACAGTTCAACATCGAGTCGCTGACCGTCGCGGACACCCAGAACGACCACTGGGCGCGCATCACCGTCGTCGTGGAGGAGCCAGACCCCGGCATCGACCAGATAGAGAAGCAGTTGGAGAAAGTCGTCCCCGTCATCCACGTCCGCGAACTCGAGGACGACGCCGTGACGCGCGAACTCGTCGTGGTGAAAGTCGACGCCGACCGCCCCCACGAAGTCCACGCCATCACGGAGATGTACAACGGCAAGACCCTGGACGCGGGGCCGCGGACGATTACGGTCGAGTTGACGGGCGACGAACAGAAGATAGACGACGCCATCGACGCCTACCGCCAGTTCGGCATCCGGGAGATAGCCCGGACCGGACAGACGGCGCTGGCGCGTGGCGAGACCAAGACAGCGGTCGTTCCAGACTACCTCAAATGACAGACGAAGACGCAGACGACTTCACGCAGCCAGTGTACCACGAATCGGACGTCGACCGACGCTACGTCGACGACAAGACGGTCGCCGTACTCGGGTACGGCAGCCAGGGGCACGCGCACGCCCAGAACCTCGCGGACAGCGGCGTCGACGTCGTCGTCGGCCTGCGCGAGGACTCCTCGTCGCGGTCGGCGGCGGAAGCCGACGGCCTCCGCGTGGAGACGCCCGTCGAGGCGGCCAGCGAAGCGGACATCGTGTCCGTGCTGGTGCCGGACACCGTCCAGCCGGACGTGTTCGACGCCATCGAGCCGGAACTGGAGCCGGGCGACACGCTCCAGTTCGCGCACGGGTTCAACATCCACTACGGCCAGGTAGAGCCGCCGGAGCGCGTGGACGTGACGATGATTGCGCCGAAGTCGCCGGGCCACCTGGTGCGCCGGAACTACGAGGCCGGCCAGGGGACGCCCGCGCTGCTGGCGGTCTACCAGAACGCGACCGGCGAGGCGCGCCAGGAGGCGCTGGCGTATGCGGACGCCATCGGGTGTGCGCGCGCCGGCGTCGTGCAGACGACGTTCCGCGAGGAGACCGAGACCGACCTGTTCGGCGAGCAGGCCGTCCTGTGTGGCGGCGTCGCGGAACTGACGAAGGCGGGCTACGAGACGCTCGTGGACGCCGGGTACAGCCCCGAGATGGCGTACTTCGAGTGCCTGAACGAACTGAAACTCATCGTCGACCTGATGTACGAGGGCGGCCTCGGCGCGATGTGGGACTCCGTCTCGGACACCGCCGAGTACGGCGGCCTGACGCGCGGCGACACCGTCATCGACGACTCCGTCCGCGAGAACATGGAGGACGTCCTCGAACAGGTCCAGAACGGCGAGTTCGCGACCGAGTGGGTCGCGGAGAACCAGGCGGGCCGGCCGTCGTACCGCCAGCGCCGGAAGGCCGAGAAGAACCACGACATCGAGGACGTCGGCGAGCGCCTGCGCGAGCTGTTCGCGTGGGCGGACGAGCAGACCGAGGAGGAGACCGAGCGCGAGCAGGGGGTGTCCGCCGATGACTGAACGCAAACTGAAGGACGTCAGCCAGCGCAACCCCGCTGCGCCCGAGCACTCCGCGGACGTCTTCGACCGGATGTTCACGCGCGGCCCGGACGTGGCCGCCGACGGCGGCGAGCGCGGCGCGGCGAGTCCCGCGAGTGAGGGCGCCGACGACGAGTCAACGCCCGTGGGCGACCAGACGATGAAGGACGTCGACCAGACGCCGCCGGACGAGGACGCGGGCGCGAACAGCGTCTGGGAGCGCGGCGGCGAACCGGCGGTCGAGGACGTAGACGGGGACGTCGGCGATGAGTGAGGGCACGCTCTACGACAAGGTCTGGGACCGGCACGCGGTCACGGAACTGCCGACGGGCCAGACCCAGTTGTTCGTGGGCCTGCACCTCGTCCACGAGGTGACGAGTCCGCAGGCGTTCGGGATGCTGGAGGAGCGCGGCCTGGACGTCGCGTACCCCGAGCGCACGCACGCGACCGTCGACCACATCGTGCCGACGGCCGACCAGTCGCGCCCGTACAGCGACGACGCGGCCGAGGAGATGATGAGCGAACTGGAGAAGAACGTGCGCGCGGCGGGCATCGAGTTCGACGACCCGACGACGGGCCGCCAGGGCATCGTGCACGTCGTCGGCCCGGAGCAGGGCCTGACGCAGCCGGGAATGACTATCGTGTGTGGTGACTCGCACACGGCGACGCACGGCGCGTTCGGCGCGCTGGCGTTCGGCATCGGCACCTCCCAGATTCGGGACGTGCTGGCGACCGGCTGCATCGCGATGGAGAAGCAGAAGGTCCGCCGCATCGAAGTGACGGGCGAACTCGACGACGGCGTGACGCCGAAGGACGTCATCCTCACCGTCATCCGACGGCTGGGGACGGACGGCGGCGTCGGCTACGTCTACGAGTACGGCGGCGAGGCCATCGAGGACATGGACATGGCCGGCCGCATGAGCATCTGTAACATGAGTATCGAGGGCGGCGCCCGCGCGGGCTACGTCAACCCCGACGAGACCACCTACGAGTACCTCGAAGGGCGCGACAAGGTGCCCGAGGGCGAGGAGTTCGAGGAGCTGAAATCGTACTGGGAGTCCATCAGGTCCGATTCGGACGCCGAGTACGACGACGTCGTCACCATCGACGGCAGCGACCTCGAACCGGTCGTGACGTGGGGGACGACGCCCGGCCAGGGCATCGGCATCTCCGAGGAGATTCCCGCGCCCGAGGACTTGCCCGCGGACAAGCAGGACTCCGCGCGCGCCGCGCAGGAACACATGGAGGTCGAGCCGGGCGACACGATGGCGGGCTACCCCATCGACGTCGCGTTCCTCGGTAGCTGTACGAACGCGCGCCTGCCAGACCTGCGCGAGGCCGCGGAGGTCGTGAAGGGCCGCGAAGTCCACGAGGACGTGCGCGGCCTGGTCGTTCCGGGCAGCCAGCGCGTGAAGGCCGCCGCCGAGGCCGAAGGCCTGGACGAGGTGTTCAAGGACGCCGGCTTCGAGTGGCGCGGCGCCGGCTGTTCGATGTGCCTCGGCATGAACGAAGACCAACTGGTCGGCGACGAGCGGTGTGCGTCGTCGTCGAACCGGAACTTCGTCGGCCGCCAGGGGTCGAAGGACGGCCGCACCGTCCTGATGAGTCCGCCGATGGTCGCCGCGGCGGCGGTCACCGGCGAGGTCACGGACGTCCGCGAACTGGAGCGCTTCGAGGAGGTGCGCGCATGAGCGCCGACGACGCGGACGGCGAGTCCGGGCCCGCTGACACCGTCAAGCAGGTCTCGGGCACTGGCGTGCCGGTGCGCGGGAACGACATCGACACGGACGAAATCATCCCGGCGCGCTTCCTGAAGGTCGTAACGTTCGACGGCCTCGGGCAGTTCGCGTTCTTCGACGTGCGCTTCGACGACGAGGACAACCCCAAAGACCACCCGTTCAACGAGGAGCGGTTCCAGGGCGCGTCCGTGCTCGCCGTGAACGCGAACTTCGGCTGTGGCTCGTCGCGCGAGCACGCGCCGCAGGCGCTGATGCGGTGGGGCATCGACGCCGTCGTCGGCGAGTCGTTCGCCGAGATTTTCGCGGGGAACTGCCTCGCGCTCGGCATCCCCACGGTCACGGCGTCCCAGGAGGACGTCGAGGCGCTGCAGGAGTTCATCGACGAGAACCCGGACGCGGAAATCGACGTCGACGTCGTAAACGAGGAAGTCCGGTACGGCGACACGGTCGTGGACGCCGAGGTCGGCGACGCGCAGCGGCGCGCGCTCGTCGAGGGCGTCTGGGACACGACGGCGCTGATGGGCGCGAATGCCGACACAGTGAAGGAGACTGCG
Organism: Halobacterium sp.; assembly: GCA_042219255.1. GTDB lineage: Archaea > Halobacteriota > Halobacteria > Halobacteriales > Halobacteriaceae > Halobacterium. The sequence goes on from JBDGQF010000448.1 coordinate 5,420, forward strand.
GCGAGCCTCCCGTACACCAATGTCTGAGGAGGTCGCGGTCATCCCGGGCGACGGCATCGGCCAGGAGGTCGTGCCGGTCGCGGTGGACGTACTGGACGCAGTCGGCGACTTCGAGTTCGTGCACGTGGACGCCGGCGACGCAGTGAAAGAGGAAACTGGGACGGCGCTGCCGGCGGAGACGCGCGCCGCCGTGGAAGCGGCGGACGCGACGCTGTTCGGCGCGGCGGGCGAGACGGCGGCGGACGTCATCCTGCCGCTGCGGTCGGCCGTGGACTCGTTCGTGAACATCCGGCCGGCGCGCTC
>JBDGQF010000053.1:0-5663 GCA_042219255.1 Halobacterium sp.
AGGGGTTCCTGGAGTTCGTGGTTCGCGAGCGCAACCACCTCGCCGCCATCGAGGCACGCGGCGAGCCACCGACTGGGTTCGAGGCGGACGCGAAGTGCGAGTACTGCTTCGAGCAGGACACCTGCATGGTGGTGTCGGGCCGCCTCGACCAGGAGTCGAAGGCCGGACAGCTCGGAAACCCGATTCCGGAGGACGAGCGCGCGTACTTCCGGGACCTGTACGATGCCGTGGAGGCCGAGCGTGGGTCGGTGCACGACGAGTACCGGAAGCTCTGGGAGCAGACCGCGGCGGAGCGCGCGGACGACGACCGCGCGGTCGTCGACCTCGAACCCGAGGGCAGGGAGGAACTCTCGGACGGCCGGTGGCGGCTCACCGCCGAGCGCCCGACCGCGGCGGCGTCGAAAATCCGGGAGGGCGACCGCGTGCTCGCGTCGGACGGCGACCCCGTGACGGGGACGGCGGAGATGGCGCGCGTGGAGACGCTGGCGCCAGACCGCGTCGTCGTCACCGCGGACGAACCGGTCGCGCTGCGGCGCCTCGACGTCTACCCCTCGGAGTTGAGCGTCGACCGGATGCTCACCGCGCTCCACGACTTCGTCCTGAAGGGGGACGAGCGCCGGAAGGACGTGCTGTTCGACCGCGCCAGCCCCGAGTTCCGCGACGACGAGCACACGGTCATCGAGAACAACGACGCGCAGAACGAAGCCGTCAGCAAAGCCCTCAACGCCGAGGACTTCGCGCTCGTGCACGGCCCGCCAGGTACGGGGAAGACGTACACCATCGCGACCCTGGTTCGCGAGTTCGTGGAGCGCGGCGACCGCGTACTGTTGTCGGCGTTCACGAACCGCGCCGTCGACAACGCGCTCGAAGCGCTCCGCGAGCAGGGCTACGAGGACATCGTGCGCGTCGGGACGTCGACGGGCGTCCGCGAGGACATGCAGGACTTGCGACTGAACCAGTCCGGCGACCCAGCGGAGTGCGCGCGGGCGCTCCAGACAGCAGACGTCGTCGCCGCCACCACGGCGACGTGTGGCTCCAGGGTGATGCGCGAGCAGGAGTTCGACGTCGTGCTCGTTGACGAGGCCAGCCAGCTCACGGAGCCGGACACGCTCGCGGCCGTCAACCGCGGCGACCGGTTCGTGCTCGTCGGCGACCACGAACAGCTACCGCCCGTGGTGCGCTCGGGCGGCCGCCTGAGCACGTCGCTGTTCGAGCGCCTGCACGAGACGTACCCGGAGGCGTCCGTGATGCTCGACCAGCAGTACCGGATGAGCCAGCGCATCCAGGCGTTCTCCTCGCGAGAGTTCTACGGCGGCGGCCTGCGGCCCGCGACCGGCGAGGTGGCAGCGCAGACGCTCGCGGACATCGGCGTCCAGACCGGCGGCGTAGTCCGGGACGGCGTGTCCTTCCACGACGTCCAGGGGACGGACGACGCGCACGTCGACCCCGTGGAGGCCGAGCGCGTCGGCGACGTCGTCCGCGAGTACGTCGACGCCGGCCTCGACCCGTCGGCGGTCGGCGTCATCGCGCCGTTCCGCGCGCAGGTCGCGGAAATCGGGCGCCGCGTCCCCGAGGGCGTCGCCGTCGACACCGTCGACCGGTTCCAGGGCTCCTCGAAGGAAGTCATCGTCGTGTCGTTCGTCGCCACCGGCAGCCTGGACGGCCCCATCTTCGAAGACCACCGGCGCGTGAACGTCGCGCTCACTCGCGCGAAGAAGAGTCTCGTGCTCGTCGGCGACGAGCGCGCGCTCCGCTCGGAACCGCTGTACGACCGCATGGTAGACTGGGCGTCGATGGACTGACCGCGAGCAGCCGCCGCGTGCTGCCGGTGAAGCCTGGTACCCCAGCGGCGCTCGCCGCTCCGCAGGCTTAGCGGCGTACCCAGCCCTTTCCGACGCGCCGGAGCCGAGTCGTCGGCTCCGGTCGCTCCGCCTCCAGTTCGGCTTGCCGAGACGCCGCTTCCGCTTCCTTCCGGAGGCGTCTCGCGGCGAGCCAGGCCAGGACGCCCGCGGCGAGCGCGCCGACCGCGAGGCGCCGCTTCGACAGTCCGCCCTCACCTGACTCGTCCGGCGTCACTCGGTCTGCCGCCTTCTGCAAGTACGGCACGAAGATAACTCCCATGCGCCGACAACGCAGCGACGCCGTTTCAACGCTCTGTCCGCGCGGCCGTCCGACCGCTCGCGGTCAGTCGTCGACCTGTTCGCGGACGCGCTCGTGGAACTTCCGGAGGACGGCGTCCTCGTCGTCCGCCAGCACCACGTCGCTCGCGGAGAGCGTCGCGAGGCCGAACGAGAGCGGTGACGGCGACTGCAGCGTCGTCTCCGCGATTTCGACGTCGCCGTCCCCGATGGCGGCCAGGACTTCGCGGACGCCCGCGAGGTCGAGTTTGTCCTCGACGAGTTCGCGGTACGTCTCGTCCAGCACGACGAAGTCCTCCAGGCCCTCCGAGAACCCCAGCAGCATCTCGCTTGCGACCTGTTGTTTGCTCGCGGACTTCTCGTGGCCCTTGTAGCGCTTCAGGACGAGGAGCGAGCGCGTGGCGTTGATGCGGAAGTACCGCTGGAGCAGGTCGGTGTCGTCGAGCGCGGCGCGCAGCGTTTCCCTGGCCTCGTCTGGGTCGGTCTGCCGGAGGAGTTCCGCGACGTCGACTTTGCGGTTGAGCGGCATCGCGAGCGTGAAGCCGTTGTCCGCGACGCTGACGGCGACGTTCGCGTTCGCCTCGTTCGCACACCGGTACGCGAGCAGGCGGGAGAGGCCGTCGTTGAACCGGCGGCCGTACGGCGTGCGGACGTGGTAGCGGCGGCGGTACTCGTCGCGGTCTTTCACTTCCTCGACGGCGATGCGGTCGGTGGTGCTGACGCTCTCCGTGCCGGCGTACTGTATCTGGTCGTCGTACATGCGCGCGAGCGCCCTGACGGCGTTCGCGTCGATTGGGAACTCGCGGAGCCACCGCCGCACCGCGGGCGCACCGCCGTCCTCGTAGCGCTCGACGACGTCGCCCTGGAAGCGCGCAATCTCCCTGCCGAGGTCGTACGAGAGCGGGAGGCGCTCGGAGTACCACGAGGGAACGGTCGCGCGCTCGCTCGTCCGGTCGACGTACACCTTCGACCCGCGGCGGTAGCGGTACGCGAACCGGTCGCCGCCGAGCACGAACACGTCCCCGGGTTCGAGCGTGTCGAGGTAGTCCTCGTCGAGTTGGCCGACCCATTCGTCGTCGCCGCGCACGTACACGTTCACGGTGAACGAGTCCGGAATCGTGCCGAGGTTCTGGAGGAGAATCGGGCGTGCGAGGCGGCCGCGCTTCCCGACGAGGGGTTCGCCGACGTCGAACTCCTCGTAGTGGTGTTCGCCGTCCGGCGCGTCGTTCGTGTCCCGCCAGATTTTCGCGTACACGTTCCGGTCTTCGAGGCCGTCGTAGTCCGCGGTGAGGTACCGGAAGAGGTGTTCGAAATCGTCCTCCGTGTACTCGCGGTAGGGGTACGCCGACCGGACGGTCGCGCGCACCTCGGCCTCGCGGAGCGGCCCCGAGATGGCCATGCCGTAGACGTGCTGGACGGCGACGTCGTGCGCGCGCTCGGGGATGTGCACGCGGTCGACGAACCCCGCTTCGGCCTGCCGGAGCATCACCGCGCACTCAACGAGTTCGTCACGGTCGAGCGCGATGACGCGCCCCGTGACGGTGCGGCCTGGCCGGTGGCCGGCGCGGCCGACGCGCTGGAGGAGGCTGGCGACGGACTTCGGCGACCCCACCTGGACCACGAGGTCGATGTGGGGCATGTCGATGCCGAGTTCGAGGCTCGTCGACGTCGTCGTCACCGACAGCGACCCCTCCTTGAGTTGCCGTTCGACCTCCTTCCGGCGGTCTTTCGAGAGACTGCCGTGGTGGCACGCCGACTCGTCGGCGTCGACGACGCCGCGCTCGCGGAGGTTCTCAAGGACTCGCTCGGCGCCCGAGCGCGTGTTCGTGAACACGAGCGTGCTCTCGTGACTTGCGACGAGGTCGCCGAGTTCGTCGTAGAACGCGTCGTTGACCGCGCCCTGCGAGGCGTTCACGAGGTCTGGCGTCGGACAGTGCAGTTCCAGGTCGTAGTCGCGCGCGAACCGCGCGTCCACGATTTCGCAGTCACGCGGCGTCCGCTCACCGTCTCCGTCGCCGCCTGCGCTCGCGTCACCGTCCGCGTTCGCACCGTCGCCCCCACTGCCCGCGCTCGCACCGTTCCCCTCGCCGGGGTCGTCGAAGCCGACGAGGAACCGCGCGATGTCCGAGAGCGGTTCCACCGTCGCCGAACAGCCGATTCTGGCGAAGTCGCCGGCGATTCGCTGGAGGCGCTCCAGGCTCACCGAGAGGTGGGTGCCGCGCTTGGAGTCCGCGAGGCTGTGAATCTCGTCGACGACCACGTACTCCACGCTCGCGAGCTTCTCCCGGAACTTGGGGGAGTTCAGTAGAATCGCGAGCGTCTCCGGCGTCGTGTTCAGGATGTGGGGCGTCTCCTCGAGCATCCGCTGGCGGTCGTAGCTGGAGGTGTCGCTGTGGCGAATCGCCTGCCGGACATCCGTGTCGACGCCGCGGTCGGCAAGCCGGTCGCTGATGCCCGAAAGCGGCTCCGCGAGGTTGCGCTCGATGTCGTTCGCGAGCGACTTCAGCGGCGACACGTACAGGCAGTACACTTCGTTGTCGAGGCCGCCGTCCTGCTCGCGCTCGAACAGTTCGTTCAGAATCGCGGTGAACGACGCGAGCGTCTTCCCACTGCCCGTCGGCGCCGCAATCAGCGCGTTCTCGCCCCCGTGAATCAGCGGAATCGCCCCGCGCTGGGGCGGCGTCAAGCAGCCGTCCCCGTCGTCGGGGCTCCCGAACTTGTCCACCCACCAGTCGCTGACCGCGGGGTCGAGCAGGTCGAGAATCTCCCGGTCGGTGTGGGCGCCGCCCGCTCCCCCGGGCGGGGTCGTCGCCTCCGACTCCGGTCGCATCACTCCCCGGTTAGCACCCGGTCGGCAAGTGTCTGACGCCGAGCGCACACCCGGAACGCGTAACACGCCGGCGGCCGACGACTCGCGCATGCGACTGACGTTCCTCGGCACCGGGTCGGCGATGCCCACGGGCGAACGGATGCAGACCGGCCTCCTCGTGGAGAAACCCGACAGCACGCTCCTCGTGGACTGCGGGAGCGGCGTCCTGCACACGCTCGCGCGCACCGACGTCGGCTACGAGGGCGTGGACACCGTCCTCCTCACGCACCACCACCTCGACCACGTCAGCGACCTCCTTCCACTATTGAAGGCGCGGTGGCTCGCCGGCGACGAACACCTCACCGTGGTCGGCCCCACGGGCACGAAGGGCCTGGTCACCGACCTCCTGGACGTCCACGACTACCTCCAGGGGCGCGTCGACCTGACGCTCCGCGACGTCGACGCCGGTAGCTTCGAGGTGGCGGGCGTCGACGTCGACGCCATCGAGACGCGGCACTCGATGCACGGACTCGCGTACAAGTTCGACGACGAACTCGCGTTCAGCGCGGACACGGAAGCGTTCGAGGGCATGGGCGAGTTCGCGGACGGCTGCTCGGTCCTGGTCCACGACTGCTCGTTCCCGGACGACGTCGACGTCTCCAACCACCCCACGCCAACGCAACTCGGGGAGTCGCTCGCCGGCGTGGACGTCGACG
>JBDGQF010000364.1:0-5657 GCA_042219255.1 Halobacterium sp.
AGCGTGACGTTCAGGAGTTCGTGCGGGAACAACACCCAGCGCGGCACGGCGTACTGGTCGCCCGCGATTTCGAACCCGAACACGGTGTCGTCGTCGCTGACGTACTCGGTGTCCGCCGCTGGCTGGAAGTCCGGCGCGTTCAACGCGGCGAGGAACGACCGGTCGCAGTTCCCCCAGCGCACGTCCTGCAGGTCGAAGTTCCGTGGCTCGGCGTCCAGCAGGCCGCCGACCGGCGGGAGGTAGGACTTGTAGAGGCGGAGTTTCCAGTCGTCGAACCCGTCGAGTGGCTCGATGTCCTGCTGGCTGTACCAGGACTCCCACTCGACCCACGCGTGCGACGAGTCGAAATCTGGCTCGGCGAGTGCCGCGAGCGCGTCGCGGACGCCGGGCCACCGGACTTCCGGCAGGTCGAGGTAGCGCGGCGGGTCGCGCTCCCGGAGGACTTCCGGGAACCCGAACTGCTCCCAGTCGTTGCCGATGGCGTCGATGACCAGTACTTCCAGGAGGTGGGGGACGACGCGCTCGTCGCCGTGTTCGGCGAGCGCGTCCACTGCCTCGGCGTGCGCGTCGGCGTCCCGCACGAGCAACTGCTCGACGTACTCCTCGAGGTCGGCCTGCGAATCAGTCGACATACCACCGACTGCGCCGTCGGGAAGTAAAAATGTGCGTGTGGTCGAGCGGACAGGTCGCCCGCAGGTGCGTTACTCCTGGCCGCCCTTCTGCACGTGGACGTCCTCGAAGGCGACGTCGCGCTCAGTGACGTCGACGGTCATCGAGCCGACGTCCTCGATTTCGGCGTCGATGGTGTCGCCGTCCGAGAGCGCGCTGACGCCCTCCGGCGTGCCCGTGGTGATGACGTCGCCGGCTTCGATGGTCGCGCCGAGGGACGCGTACTCGACGACGTCAGCGCACGTGTACACCATGTCGCTGGTGTTGTCGTCCTGCTGGGTCTCGCGGTTCAGCTGGAGTTCCATGTCGAGGTCCTGGGGGTCGTCGATCTCGTCGGCGGTGACGACCGCGGGGCCGACGACGGTGAACGTGTCGTAGGACTTCCGGTTCGAGCGGTCCTGGTCGCCGCGCACCGAGATGTCCAGGAGAATCGTGTACCCGAAGATGGCGTCCCAGGCGTCCTCGGCGTCGACGTCCTTGACGTCCTCGCCCATCACGAACGCGAGTTCGATTTCGTGGTCGACGCGCCGGTCGGAGAACGGCAGTTCGACGCCGTGGTCGGGGCCGACGACGCTCGAGGGCGCCTTCAGGAAGTAGCCCTTGTCCTCGATGCTAAACCACTCGTCGGTCGTGATGTCCTTGTCCGAGATGGCTTCCTCGATGTGGTTCTCGTAGTTCAGCGGCGCCGCGATGACCTTCCCGGGGCGCTCGACCGGTGAGCCGAGTTCGACCTCGCTGCGGTCGTAGTCGGGGTCGGCGTCGGCGTACTCGCTGGCGTCGTAGTCGCCCTCGATGTACTCGACGAGGGGGTCGTCGGCGTCGATGCCGAGGCGGTCAGTCAGGTCGACGATGCCGTCGTCGTCAGTCAGCAGACCCAGGTGGTCGCCGTCGAAGCGAACGAATCGCATGCCTGTGCGTCCGGCGAGCAGCCCCATAAATCATCGCGTTCCCGGTACGCCTCGCCACCCCGTGAGACCACCTGCGAATTTCGCGGGTGATAATCGCGGTGAACGCTTATGAGGGAGGGCGTCACATTACTGGGTACAATGTCGTCGCACCGCGAGTCCGGGGACTCCGACGGCGTCGCGCTGTACGACCCACCAGACGACGCCGACGAGACCGAACGCCTCCGCCACGAACGGGACTTCTGGAAGCACCTCTTCGAAGACCTCACCGAGCGGTTCCCAGAGCCAGTGCTGGTCGTCGACGACGACGGCCGCGTCACGCACTGGAACGCCGAACAGGAGGACATCCAGAACACGCCCGCCGAGGACGTGGTCGGCGAGGTCGCTCACGACGTCATCGGCACCGACGAGGTGACCGAGACGCTCGCGGAGGAAGTCGTGCGCACCGGCGAAGTCGTCAACGAGGACAAAGTCCGTTCGGGCGTGAACGAGAACGGCGACGAGTGGCACGTCAGCGCGTCCGCGCTCCCGCTGCGCGACCAGGACGGCGACATCGTCGGGTCGTTCGAGATGGTGTCGCACGTCACCGACCTCGTGGAGCAGCGCCAGCGAGTGGAGGCCGCACAGGAACAGATTACGACGGAGGTCGACCAGACCGTCGAAGACCTCCTGGCGTCCTCCGAGCAGGTCGCTGAGAAAAGCCAGTTCATCGAGTCGACGGCGCGCGAGCAAGTGGACGCGCTCGCGGAAGTCCGGGACGAAGTGGAGGGGCTGTCCGCGACCGTCGAGGAGATTGCCTCGCAGACCGACCAGGTCGACCGGCGCGCGCGCAGCGTCGCCGAGGACGCCGCCGCGTCCGTGGAGACGACAGAGGAGGCGAGGGCGATGCTGGACACCGTGGAGGACGCCGCGGGCGACCTGACGGCGACCGCGGAGCAACTCGACGAGGAGGTCGAGGAAATCGAGTCCGTCGTGGACGTCATCAGCGACATCGTCTCCCAGATTAACATCCTCGCGTTGAACGCGAACATCGAGGCCGCGCGCACGGAGGGGAACAACGACGGGTTCGCGGTGGTCGCGGACGAAATCAAGGCGCTGGCGAACCAGTCCCAGGAGGAGGTCGACGCCATCGAGGCGACCATCGAGCGCGTGACCGACATAGTCGCGCAGACGACGGGGCGCGTCGAGCAGACGACCGCCGGCATCGCGGAGGTCGCCGAGCACGTCGACGACATCGCCGACCGCCAGGAGGACATCCAGTCCGCGGCCGAGGAGACGTCGACGGGGATGGCGGAAATCGCGGAGGCGACCGACGAGCAGGCGGTCAGCGCGGAGGAGGTGACGACGATGCTGAACGACGCGCTCGACGACCTGGAGGCCGTCGTCGAGGAAATCAGCGACCTCTCCGCGGAGAACGAGGAGCAGGCCGCGGCGGCCCGGAACGTCCGCGAGCGCATCCACCGCGTCGAGGACGACCTCCAGGACACGATGGGCGCGTAGCCGTCAGAAGTAGCTGTCAGTTCTCGTCAGGTCGGCGTCCCCGGCGACGTCGTCGCGGAAGTGTGTCGCCAGCGAGTCCACCGTCCAGCCGTCGGGTTCGACGCCGACGCGGTCGAGCGAGGGGTCGGAGAACACGCCGACGCGGTCGCCGCCCGCGTACAGCGTGCAGCCGGTGACGTCCTCGGCGTGGCTGCTGGCGAGGTACGCGGCGAACGCGGCGACGCGCTCGGGCGGCATCTCCTCGCGCGTGTACGGTCGGTACTCTTCTGGCACCGTCTCGGTCATTCGCGTGTAGGCGTTCGGGACGAGCGCGTTCACGCGGACGTCGTGGCGGTGCATCTCGGCGGCGACGGTGCGCACCATGCCGAGGACGCCGGCCTTCGCCGCGGCGTAGTTCGCCTGCCCGGGGTTCCCGCGCACGGAGTGCGCGCTCGCCGCGAGGTAGGAGCGCAGGCGGTCGAAGCCCTCGTCGCCGGCGGCGTCGCGCCAGTGCTTGCAGGCGGCCTGCAGGAGCGCGAACTGGCCGGTGAGGTTGGTCTCGATGACTTGCCGCCAGTCGGCTTCGTCGAGTTTGTAACTGATGTCGTCGCGGAGGATGCCAGCGAAGTTGAGGACGGTATCGACGCGCCCGAACTCGGAGACGGTGTCCGCGACGAGGTCGCTTGCGTAGTCGAAGTCGGTGAGGTCGCCGGCGTGCGCCATCGCCGCGCCGCCGTCGTCCCTGATGTCGTCCGCTACTGCCTTGGCGACGGCGGCGTCGGCGCCCTCGCCGTGGACTGACGTGCCGAGGTCGTTGACGACGACGCTCGCGCCGTGGTCGGCGAGCTCGTGCGCCGTGGCTTTCCCGATGCCGTTCCCGCCGCCGGCGACGATGCAAACTGTGTCGCCGAGGTCGCTCATTCGCGACCACCTCCGTGGTGCCCGCGTACGGGGCGAGGGAGTCGTGTCGTGGCTGTTCGACGCCGTGGCGCGTCCGCGTGCTGGAGGGAGACCGCGTGGGTCGTCGGCATGGCTGTGGCGTTCGACGACCGGCCACTCAAGTGTTCGGGGTGGGTGTGCATCAGTTAACCAAATCGGAGCTATCAGCAAACAGAGTAACCGACAGTTTAAACAGCGTCCTTAACTTGTGTCCGGGTGATGGTAGTACGTGACATAGACGACGTCACCGTCCTCGGTGCGGGGAGCATGGGCCACGGCATCGCCGAACTCGCCGCCATCGCGGGCTACGACGTCGTCGTGCGCGACATCGAGGCCGAACTCGTCGAGGACGGCCTCGACCAGGTGGAGTGGAGTCTCGGGAAACTCGAAGAGAAGGGGAAAATCGACGAGTCCGCTGAGACGGTCCGCGCGCGAATGAGCGGCGAGACCGACCTCGAAGCCGCCGTCGCGGACGCCGACCTCGTCGTCGAGGCGATTCCGGAAGACCTCGACCTCAAGAAGCAGACGTTCGCGGAGGTCGACGACTACGCGCCCGACCACGCGATTCTGGCGTCGAACACGTCCGGCCTCAGCATCACGGACATCGGCGCGGCGACCGACCGGCCCGAGCAGGTCGTCGGCACGCACTTCTTCAACCCGCCGGTGAAGATGGACCTCGTCGAGGTCGTCCACGGCGAGCAGACCAGCGAGGAGACCCTGGAGACCGCGCACGCGTTCGTCGCCGACCTCGGCAAGCGCGCCATCGACGTGAAGCGCGACGTCCACGGCTTCATCGTGAACAACGTCATGCTGCCGTTCATGGAGGAGGCCGCGTGGATGCTCCACGAGGGCGACACGACCGTCCGGCAGGCCGACGCCGCGATGGTCTACCAGCGCGGCTACCCGATGGGGCCGTTCGAACTCGCAGACTACACCGGCATCGACATCGCGTACCACTTCCGCGAGGACACCGACCTCGACTCCCCGCCGACGATTGCGGAGAAAGTCGAGAACGACGACCTCGGGAAGAAGACCGGTCAGGGGTTCTACGACTGGGAGGCCGACGGCCCGGACTACGAACCCGGCGACGGCGAGGGCTTCGACTGGCTGCGCGTCGAAGCGCGGATGGTCAACGAGGCCGCGAAACTCGTCGGGAACGACGTCGCGACGCCCGACGACATCGACCTCGGTAGCCGCCTCGGCGCACGGTTCCCGGAGGGCGTGTGCCGCCTCGGCGACCAGATTGGCCTCGACCGCGTCCTCGACAAACTCCGGGCCCAGCACGAGGCCACGGGCGACGAGCGGTTCGCGCCGGCGCCCTACCTCGTCGAACTCGTGAACGCCGGCCGCACGGGCGTCGACGCCGGCCAGGGGTTCCACGACTACCACGGAGACGGCCCCTACCAGTACATCAACAAGTCCCTGGACGACCGCGGCGTCCTCGAAATCGAGTTCGACCGCCCGGAGCGGTTGAACGCGTTCTCCGAGACGATGTTCGGCGAAGTCAAGCAAGCGCTTGACAACGCGGACACCGACGAGGTGTCCTGCGTCGTGTTCTCCGGCGCCGGCGAGGACGCGTTCAGTTCCGGCGCGGACATCACGGGCTTCATGGCGTCCGAGCCGACCGAACTGATGGACGTCGACGAGACCATCGAGGCCATCGAC
>JBDGQF010000477.1:0-5649 GCA_042219255.1 Halobacterium sp.
AGGCCGCGCGCGAAGCCATCATCGAGGAGACGATGACCACCCTCGAAGAACAGGGTCTCGACGACGTGAACATCCGTCACCTGATGCTCGTCGCTGACATCATGACCAACGACGGCACCATCCAGTCCATCGGCCGGCACGGCATCTCCGGCAGCAAGGACTCCGTGCTCGCGCGCGCCGCGTTCGAAGTCACGGTCAGCCACCTGCTCGACGCCGCCATCTACGGCGAAGCCGACGACCTCGACGGCGTCATCGAGAACGTCATCGTCGGGAAGCCAGTACGGCTCGGCACCGGCGACGTCAACCTCCGCATGGGCGCGAGCAAGTCCGACTGATGACAGTCCGGCTCTCCGACGAGGCACGCCGCCTCATCGCGGCATTCGAGGACGAAACCGACGCCAGCGCCGTCGACTGCGTCGTCGACGACGACGAAGACCGCGTCATCTTCGTCGTCGCCGCCGGCGACATGGGCACCGCAATCGGCCCCGGCGGCAGCCGCGTCGACGCCCTCGAAGACAAACTCGGCCGCGACGTCGTGCTCGTCGAAGACGCCCCCACGCCCGAGGGATTCGTCGCGAACGCCCTCTCCCCGGCCGCCGTCTACAACGTCACCATCAGCGAGAACGACACCACCGTCGCGTACGCCGAAGTCGCACACGAAGACAAAGGCGTCGCCATCGGCGCCGGCGGCAAGAACATCGAAGCCGCGAAAACGCTCGCGAAACGCCACTTCGACATCGACGACATCCAGCTCACCTGAGACGCACTTTTTGCGCTACATGGGGCGCGCGAAGCGCGCCCCATTCGGCAAAAACTTGCGGAAAAAGCACTCCTCCTTCACTCCACTCCGTTCCGTTCAGTCGTCGGCCTGCGCTCCCTACGGTCGCGCAGTGAATCGCGACGCTCGGGCTCTTCGAGCCGCTCGCGCCGCGAATGCTCGACAGCCGGTGCGTCGAACTGCTGGCTATTGTCCGGCGACCGAGCGGTCCGTCAGGACCCGGTAGGTCGCCGGTTCACCGCGCCGGAGGCGCGGGCGCCGAGAACCCCCGTAGGGGGTTCGACGGCGCTTTTGGCCGAGCTTTTGCCGAGCGAGCGAGCCACGCGAGCGAGCGCAGCGCAAAAGGTCGTTGCGAAAGGAGTGGTTTAAGTGCCTCCGTGGGGTATTCGACTGTATGTCGAACGGCAAGTACGCCGCTCGGAAACTGAAGAAGGACCGCCAGAAGCACCGGTGGTCCGACTCGGAGTACGCGCGGCGAGAACGGGGGCTCGGTAAAGAGTCCGACCCCCTCGAGGGTGCGCCGCAGGGTCGCGGCATCGTCCTCGAGAAGGTAGGTATCGAAGCGAAACAGCCGAACTCCGCTATCCGGAAGTGCGTCCGGGTGCAGCTCATCAAGAACGGGAAGCAGGTCACCGCGTTCTGTCCCGGTGACGGCGCGATTTCGTTCATCGACGAGCACGACGAGGTCACCATCGCCGGTATCGGCGGTGCGAAGGGTCGTGCGATGGGCGACCTGTCCGGCGTGAACTACAAGGTGGAGAAGGTCAACGGCGTGAGCCTCATCGAACTGGTCCGTGGGAACGCGGAGAAGCCGGTGCGTTAACTATGAGCGAGGAAGAAGCCCCAGAGCCGGAGGCGCCCGCTGGCACGGACGACGAGGAGTCCGTGGACGCGAAGCTCTTCGGGAAGTGGGACGTGTCGGACATCACGTACAGCGACCCGAGCACGCGGCGCTACCTGACGGTGACGCCCGTGGCGCACACGATGGGTCGGCACGCGCAAAAGCAGTTCAAGAAGTCCGAGATTAGCGTCGTGGAGCGGCTCGCGAACCGTCTGATGAAGACGGGCGCGAACGCCGGGAAGAAACAGCAGGCCCTGGGCATCGTCCAGGACGCCTTCGACATCATCCACGAGCGCACCGAGGAGAACCCGGTGCAGGTACTCGTGCGCGCGGTCGAGCACGCCGCGCCGCGAGAGGAGACCGTCCGCCTGAAGTACGGTGGGATCTCCGTGCCGAAGGCCGTGGACGTCGCGCCCCAGCGCCGCGTCGACCAGGCGCTGAAGTTCCTCGCGGACGGCGCGCATTCGTCGTCGTTCAAGACGCCGACGGACGCCGCGGAGGCGCTCGCGAACCAGCTCATCGGCGCCGCCGACTACGACGTGCAGACGTACGCGGTCGGCCAGAAGGAAGAGAAGGAACGCGTCGCTGCGGCGGCACGCTAGACGCACCCGGTATTTTTTCCGAGCGGTCTCTGCTCCCGTCTCGGGAGCGTTCAGTCGCGACCAGCCGTGGCGCCGCGGGTCGCCGTGGCGCGCGCTGGAACCTGAAAACAGTTAACCGTCGCTGCCGCAACCGTCGGGTATGCGATGTAACCGCCGTTCGTTCCTCGCCGCCCTCGGCGCGAGCGGGGTCGCTGGACTCGCTGGCTGCGTGGCGCCCGACGAGCCGAGCGACCCGACGACGTCGGGGACGCAGTCGTCGGTGACGACAGTGGAGGGTGGACAGTACGACCTCTCGGTGAGCCACGACGTGGAATCCTGGAGCGAGTACGACCCGGACTGGTCGCATCCCGTGGAAGCCCCCAACTTGGACGTGACGACGGAGACCGTCATCGAGGGGCTGGAGATTCCGTGGGACTTGACGTTCGCGCCGAACGGCGACCTGTTCATCAGCGAGCGCCCGGGGCGGCTGCTGCGGTACGAGTCCGGTACCGTGGAGGCCGTCGCGTCGCCGGACGACATCGTGGACGCGCAGGCAATCGGCGTCGACGAGGAGGGCGGCTGGTGGGCGGCGGGCGGCGAGGGCGGCCTGATGGGGAACGCCGTCCACCCGAACTATCCGGACGTGCCGCTCGTGTACGCGTTCTACACGTACACGAACCCGGGCAGCGACAACAAGCTGAACAAGCTCGTCTACTACGACCTCAGCACCGACCCGCCCGAGCAGACGACGGTCATCGACGAGATTCCCGGCCGCACGTGGCACAACGGCTCGCGCATCACGTTCGGGCCGGAGAACTATCTCTGGGTGACGACGGGGGACGCCGGCGAACCGGCGCTGGCGCAGGACACGTCGTCGCTCGCGGGGAAGGTGTTGCGGATGAACCCGGACGGGAGCGCGCCGGAGAGCAACCCAGACCTGGGCGGCGACCCGCGCGTGTACACGTACGGGCACCGGAACCCGCAGGGCATCACGTTCATGCCGGACGCGACGCCGGTGGAGAACGAGCACGGCCCGAACCAGCACGACGAGGTGAACGTCCTGGAGAAGGGCGGGAACTACGGCTGGGACGTCGAGGGCGAGCGCGCGCGGACCGCGGAGACGTACCGCGGGACGGACTTCGTCCGCCCCGTCGTGAACACGACGGACTCGACGTGGGCGCCGCCGGGGTCGGTGTTCTACACCGCGGACGCGGTGCCGTCCTGGCAGAACCGCCTCGTCATCGGCGGGCTCATCTCCCAGCGCATCAACCTCGTCACTATCTATCCGACGGACGGCGAACCGGCGTCCGCGGCGAACGGCGGCACGCGCTTCGACGCGGACTGGATGCACGACGACTACAGCGCCGTCCACCACACCGCGCTGGAGGACGAACTCGGCCGCATCCGGCACGTCGAGCAGGGGCCGGACGGCACGTTGTACGCGGTGACGTCGAACCGGGACGGCCGCGCGCAGGGCGACAAATTCCCGACTGACCGCGACGACCGTCTCGTGCGCATCACGCCGAAGTAATAGTCGGGTCTCGTCCGCATCACGCCGAACTGACAGTCTCCGGCGAGGTCAGTCCGCTGCGGGGCCTGTCGTGCTCGCTTGCGCGTCGACGTACGTGCGGATGGTGTCGACGAGGCCGCGGCGGCAGTCGCTCTCGTCGGGGTCGGCGCCGAGGCCGGCGAACCGTTCGCGGAACGCCTCGACGTCGATTTCCGGGGCGTCTTCGGCGGCGGCGTGCGCGAGGTCGTAGATGCGGTGGTCGTCGGGGACGGCGTCGTGGCGTTCGAGGAGCGCGAGCGCGAACGCGGCGTTCACGGCAGTCATCGAGGGGTCGGCGCCGGCGGTGAGGCGCTGGCCGACCGGCCGGCCGTCGACGGGCCTGTCGGCGACGGCGGCGGCGAGTTCGGATTCGAGGAACGCGACAAGTTTGTCCGTGGGGCCGACGGAGAGCGTGATGTCGTCGGCGTAGATGTCCTTGACGTGGTTGGCAATCTGGTAGCAGTGCGTGAGCACGCGGCGTTCGACTTCGCGGCCGGTGAGCGCGAGGAACAGGACTTCGTCCATCGAGAGGACGTGGCTGGGGTGGGACTGTTCGTGGCAGTGCATGTGCGCGAACTCGTGGAGCGCGAGTTCGCGCGCCATCGCGGACGTCGCGGCCTGCCGGGAGATGTTGAGGACGTGGTGGTCGTCGTAGTGGCCCGCCCACGTGCGTTCGTCCGGGTTCTCGCGGACTCTGACCTCGACGGGCCGGTCGAGGTCGTGTTCGGTCTCGAAGACGTCTCGGGCGCCGAGAAACGGTGCTGCGGGCCCGGCGCCCGTCACGCGCAACTCCATGGTACTACCTGACACGGCCCTCGCGGCAAAGACTCTTACGCCCACGGAACTCCTGGACGGGAGTCCGGCGGCCCCGTCCCCGAGACTGCCGGT
The DNA here is from genome assembly GCA_042219255.1 of Halobacterium sp. GTDB lineage: Archaea > Halobacteriota > Halobacteria > Halobacteriales > Halobacteriaceae > Halobacterium. Next base: position 4,638 of record JBDGQF010000477.1, read on the forward strand.
GCGCGGCGAGCGATTACTGTGTTTGATAGAGGGCGGCCAAGATATAAATGCGGTACTCTGGAACGGGCGGGGCATGGCAGGTCGTTCACCGGTCGGGTGGGTCCAACAGAAGTACAGCCGTCGCATCGGGGCGGCGCTGTTCGTCGCGCTCGCGGCGACAGTCGGGTTCGCAGGGCTGTTCGCCGCGAGCGCGGCACAGGGCGAGGGGACTGGCTACACGGCGCTCGCGGGGACGGTCTTCGTGCTCGCGCTCCACGTCGGACTGCTGGGTATCGTGCTCGGCGGGAACGCGAGCGTCGAACTCCGGAAACTCACCGAGGCGGCGGACGCCATCGAGGCCGGCGACTTCGGCGTCTCCCCGGAGACCAGTCGGAGCGACGAGTTCGGCCGTCTCGCGGCGTCCTTCGACACGATGCGGACGTCGCTGGACGAGGCGTTCACCGAGTCCGAGCAGGCACAGCGAGAGGCGCGAGAGGCGCGCGAGCGCGCCGAGGAAGCGCGCGCCGAAGCCGAGAGCGCGCGGGCGGACGCCGAACGCCGCAACGAGGAACTGCTCGCGCACGCCGACGACGTCGGCGCGGCGATGGCGGCGGCCGCCGACGGCGACTTCACACACGAGTTCGACGCGGACACGGACATCGAGGCCGTCGAGCGCATCGCGAACGCGTACGACGAGATGGCGGTCGGGCTCTCCGGGACGGTCACGGAGATTCTGGACTTCGCGGCGGCCGTCGAGGACGCGAGCAACGCCGTCGCGGAGGACGCCGCCGACGTCGAGCAGCAGCACGCGGCGCTGGCCGCGGACATCCGCGACCTCGCCGACGACATCGGGTCGCAGGCCGACCAGCTAGACCAGGTGGTCACGGAGGCGAACAACCTCTCGGCGACCATCGAGGAGGTCGCCGCGACCACCGACGAGGTCGCCGAGCGCTCGAACGACGCGGCCGCCGTCGGCGAGTCCGGCGCCGCGCGCGCCGAGGAGGCCGTCGACGCCATCGAGGAGATTGCGGCG
>JBDGQF010000393.1:0-5642 GCA_042219255.1 Halobacterium sp.
TCGACGGACTGCCCGGACAGCAACGCGTCGAGGTGTTCGCGGAGGAGCTCCCACTCGAACGCCGACGGGTGGTCGTAGTTGACGTTCTTGCGCTCCTCGAAGTCCATGTGGCTGAGGTCTTTGTAGTAGTTGTCGAGGGGGATGAGCGTCGCCGCTTCCTCGACGTTCTCCGTAATCTCGTGCGCCACCGTCGTCTTGCCGGCGCCCGTCCCGCCAGCGATGCCGATAGCGAACGACGGAATGGTCATTGCTACACGACAGGGGAGGCAACGATGTTGAATGCAGCGTTTCCACGCGGCCGTGCGCCCCGTTGGCGCCCGCCTCGGCGCGTCTGCCGGTACAGCGACGGCGAGTCGGTTCACGCGAGGTACAGCGACGGCGAGTCGGTTCACGCGACTATCGAGGACGTCGCGGGAGTGAACGCAGGACGTCGAGAATCGACTACCTACTGCGCAACTGGAAATCAGCGACCTGCCGCGCACCCGGTGAAATTGGCGCGAGGACGCCTTACGCGTTTTGGGGATACCTTTTAGCACGGTTGCGTGCTACGTGTTTACATGCCACAGTTAGCGCTCAGGGACGTGCTCTCCCACGAGTTCGTGGGCGTCAGCGAATCCGACGCCCTCCTCGACGCGGTCGGGTTGATGCGCCAGGAGGACACGAACAGCGCCGTCGTCCTCAGGGGGTCGACGCCGGTCGGCATCATCACCGCAGAGACGGTGTTCGACCTGCTGCTCGACGGCAGAGACCCCGAGGACGTCGACGCAGCGGACGTCATGGACGACACGCCGGAGTCGCTGTCGCTTGACGCCTCGGTCGCGGACGCCGCCGACCTGATGGGTCGCACCGGCAACCCTCGCGTCCTCGTCGCGGACGACGACGGCGTCCACGGCGTCGTCGAGGCACGTGACGTCGCGCCGAGCGTCGAGAAACAGCTCCGGGGCGCGCCCGCCGCGCCGTCGAGTCCGCCGACCGGCAGCGCGCAGGGCGAGTCCGCGGAGAGCTACGCCGAACAGGGCGTCTGCGAGGGGTGCGGTGGGCTCGCGCACGAACTCGTCGACGTGAACGGCCAACTGCTCTGCCCCGAGTGCCGCGCGGTCTGAACGACCGGCACCAGTCCCCGCTCCCGAGCGCTACCACCACCCGTCCGATTCTCCACCGCACCGAATCCGCACCGACCCGCACCAACCCACACCGACCCACACCGACCCACACCGACCCGCCCAGACACGCACCGTTCCCGGCCGCCGTACCCCCCAGTCCGGTCGCGCTCGCGCCGTACAGAAACGCCTATGCACGGCCCCTCTCTCGGTGCGACTACATGGCGATACGGACCCTCGACGACCTCGACGCGATGGACACCGCGGTCGGGGTGCGGGTGGACATCAACAGCCCGCTGGCCGGGGACGACTCGCTCGCAGACGACGCGCGGTTGCGGGCGCACGTGGACACGCTCTCGGAACTGCTCGACCGCGGCGCGCGCGTCGCGGTGCTCGCCCACCAGGGGCGGCCGGGCGGCGACGAGTTCGCGCGCCTCGAACCCCACGCCCAGCGACTGGACGAACTGCTCGACGCGGACGTCTCGTACTGTGACGCGACGTTCTCCGCGGACGCGCGGCGTGCGGTCGACGACCTCGACTCGGGCGAGGCCGTCCTGCTGGAGAACACGCGGTTCTACAGCGAGGAGTACATGGAGTTCGACCCGGAGCGCGCCGCCGAAACGTTCCTCGTCTCGCGGCTGTCGCCCGTATTGGACGCGTACGTCAACGACGCGTTCGCGGCGGCGCACCGCTCCCAGCCGTCGCTGGTCGGGTTCCCGGAACTGCTGCCGGCGTTCGCGGGCCGCGTGATGGAGGCGGAACTGGACGTCCTCGGCTCCATCGAGGAGACGACGACGCCGCGCGTGTACGTGGTCGGCGGCGCGAAAGTCCCGGACTCCGTGACGGTCATCGAGCACGCGCTCGCGAACGACCTCGCGGACACCGTCTTAGTCACGGGCGTCGTCGCGAACGTGTTCCTGGCGGCGGCCGGTGTGGACATCGGTCGCGCGAGCACGCAGTTCATCCACGACCGCGGCTACGAGACGGAAATCGAGCGCGCGAGCGACCTCCTCAACGACTACCCGGAGCGCGTCCGCCTGCCGGAGGACGTCGCCGTCGAACGGGACGGCGAGCGCACGGAACTCGCCGTCAGCGACCTGCCGCCGCGCCGCGACGAGTCCGTGCAGGACGTCGGCAGCGACACAGTGGCGGAGTACGCGGAGACGCTCGCGGACGCCGGCACGGCGGTTCTGAACGGCCCTGCGGGCGTGTTCGAGGACGAGACGTTCGCCGACGGGACGCGGGGCATCTTCGAGGCGGCAACGCAGGCGGACTACACGGTGGTGGGCGGCGGCGACACCGCGGCCGCCATCCGGAAGTTCGGACTGTCCGGGTTCGAGCACGTGAGCACGGGCGGCGGCGCGGCACTGCGACTGCTCACGGGCGAGTCGCTGCCGGCCGTCGAGGCGCTCCGGTAACTGGGTGGAGGGCAGATGAACGTACGCGCGGCCGACGGCGATGACGTCGCCGCGGTCACCGAACTGTGGGTGGCGCTGGCGCGCGAGCAGCGCGCCCACGGGTCGCACTTGCTCGCGGCAGCCAACCGCGAGCAGGCGCGCGACCTGGTCTCGCAGTACGTGCACTCGGACGGCTGTGCGGTCGCGGACGCCGGCGACAACGCGGTCGGGTTCGTGATGTTCCACGTGGAGCGCGGGTTCTTCGAGTCGGACGCGACGCGCGGCGTCGTGGAGAACGTCTACGTGCTGCCGGACGCGCGCGGAGAGGGCGTCGGCTCCGCGCTCCTTGACTACGCGGAGCGCGCGCTCGCTGACCGCGGCGCGGACGTGTTCGCCGTCGAAGCGCTCTGGGACAACGAGGCCGCGCGGCGCCTCTACGACCGCCGCGGCTACGACCGCCACCGCGTCACAATGGAGAAACCGGTCGACGGCGAACAGTCCGACAACGCGGTGGACGGCGAGCAGTCGGTGGACTCGGTGGACAACGAACAGTCCCAGGACTCGGTGGACAGCGAACAGTCCCAGGACTCGGTGGACGGCGGGCAGGCCGATAATTCAGCCGACGGCGAGCGGTCTGTGTCGGACAGCCAGGACGACGCCTGAGGCGACGAACGCGCTGTTCGCCGCCAGTGAGTCCGTGTCGGTCTCCGAACAGAACGAATGTTCAGGAAACCTTCATAATGGCGTGTGGACGTTTACTCGGTGGGGAGTGGTTCCACCGCCACCGGCTCACCAGTGTCTGTTGATCCCCCACCGCACCCACTTCCCAGTGTGACTCCCACACCCCCGCTTTTGCGAACACGTTCGCTACAGCGACGATGACGCTGGGCGACGCCGAGTGACGTATGAAGGTGTACACGGGCCGCGGCGACGACGGCCAGACCGACCTCGCCGACCAGTCGCGCGTGTCGAAAGCCCACCCGCGAATCGAGGCGTACGGGACGGTGGACGAACTGAACGCGCGCGTCGGCGACGCGCGACCGACCGGTCACGGCGACGTGGACGACCGGCTCGCGGCGGTCCAGAACGACCTGTTCACGGTGCAGTCCCAGTTGGCGACGCCGGACACCGGTGAAGGCGACCCGACGCTGGCGCCGGAGCGCACGGAGACGCTGGAAGCCTGGATTGACGGCCACGAGGACGAGGTCGGCGGCCTGGAGTCGTTCATCCTGCCCGCCGGCACGGAGGCGGCGACCAGGCTCCACGTCGCGCGGACTGCGTGTCGGCGCGCGGAACGCCGGACTGTCGCGCTCGCGGACGCGCCGGACGAGTCTGTCGCGGAACCCGTGCTCACGTACCTGAACCGGCTCTCGGACTACCTGTTCACAGCGGCGCGCGTCGTCAACCACCGCGACGGCGTCGACGAGGAGTCGCCGACGTACTGACCAGGAGCGGGCGTCAATCGCCGCGTAGAACTGCAAGAGAATGGGCCGACAGCGCGTGCGCTCTCCTTACTGCTTCGGGAGGGTGGCGACGAACTCGTTCGGCGCGCGCTGTTCGACCTCGTAGCCGTCGGCGTCGAAGGCGTCGACTTCGGCCTGCATCTCATAGAACAGCGGCTTGGGTTCGTGGTCGTTGACGAGTTCGAGGGCTTCGCCGCTGTCGAGGTCGTCGAAGGCGTCGTGAATCTTGGGGTGGCGCTGCGGCGGCGGGACGTCGCGGAGGTCGAGTGTCTTCGCTGGCATGCGAGTGAGGGTAGCGCGCGGACGCGGGAGTCGCCGTCCCCGAACACGTTCGCCTTCTCCGGGTTTCGGTCGCTCGGCGTCGCTGTCGAGTGATTCCGCGGGTGACGCCCGAAAACCACTTCACCTAGAAAGTGGTATGAGACAACATGGCACAGACAGAGCGTGGGCTGCGGCGGGGCCAGCGCGTGCGCGTCGTCCGCCAGTCCGCGGACAAGGCCAAACTCGCCGTCTGCGGCTACGAGCGCCACGAGCACTTCGGCGAGGACGGCGTCGTCACGGACGTCCGCGACACCGACGACGCCACGTGGTACGTCGTCCGGTTCGACGACTACGGCCACGACGCCGTCCCGTACCGCCAGGACGAACTCGAACCCGTCTGAGCGGCCCCAGGGCGGTCCGGCGCCCCCGTCGCCAGTGATTTCTCCGCCGCCTCGACAGACTAATCCGTCCCCGAGACCTACTGAAGCCGTGGCGAAACCGCTCCGTTTCCGGCGCTCGAAGGAGTCCTGGAGCGCCGACCGCGTCCACCAGTTGCTGTTCTCCGACCTCGACGCGAACCTCGGAGCGACGTCGACGACGCCGTGGTTCAAACCCCCCTCGGGGTACGAGGCGCGGCGCTTCGACATGGACAACGGCGACACCGCGCTGTTCGCGTGGGACGACGACGGCGCGTGGTGGCTCGGGAACACGGAGACACCGCAGGCGCTGTGGCGCACGGACAAACAGTCGTTCTCGGAAGCCCCCTACGAGGTGACGCGGTGGGCGGAACGCGAACTCCTCGCGGAACTCCACGACGACGACCCGTGGCTCGCGGACTACCCCTACGTGTCCTGGTTCTTCCTCCCGGTGTTCTGCTCGAAGGACGGCCGCGAGACGACGCGCGCGTTCTTCCGCGAGCACGCCGCAGGCTTCCCGGACGCCGACTTCCGGGACGCGCTCTCGTTCTACGAGTCGTTCCTGGAGACCGGCGTCTTCGACGACTACCGGCACGTGATGGCGGGGAAACTCGGCACCTCGGAGTACCTCGACGTGGCGCGCGCGAACGGCGCGATGGGCGAGTTCAACGCCGCGTGGCTGCTGGGCGAGGCGGGCTACCAGGTGACGCCGGAAATCGAAGTGACGACCGGCCACTCCCTGGACTACCGCGCGGACAGGGACGGCGAACACGGCACGCTCGTGGAGGTGACGCGGCCGGTTCCCACGAACGACCGCGCCGCGGACACGCCCGTCCAGGCAATCAAGGAGACGGCGGCGACGAAGACGAACGGCCAACTGGAAGCCCACGGCGGCGGCGCAGTCCTGTTCGTGGACTGCTCGTCGTTCCCCGACGACGAGTGGCGCCGGGTCCGCGGCGAACGCCCGGACGTCGGCCACCGGCCCGCCGTCGTGTTCCGCGTGCG